>JAAYNF010000091.1 GCA_012520975.1 Clostridiaceae bacterium
AAAAAGTATTGAAATGTCCCCGGTTCTTGTTTATAATATGAAAGGACTTGGGGGTGTAGCTCACCTGGGAGAGCGCTTGAATGGCATTCAAGAGGTAAGGGGTTCGATCCCCCTCATCTCCACCAAATCAGAAACACCGAATTGATACCTTGTGTCAGTTCGGTGTTTCGTTATTTTATGCCCATAAACGCTTATGGCACGAGGCTTTCTGAAATGCGTCTGTGCATTTTAGTCTGCCTTGTGCCAGTATTTTGTGGTTTCATAGCTTCTGAATCCCCGGAACCACTACCAATTGTGCTATGCAATCGTTAAAAGACCGCTAATCGTTATACAGCCAATTGTAAAAAAATATAGGTAAGGTTGCAAAGACCGGGGAGAGAAAATGCATTGCAATCTTGCAACCTTAGATTTCGACGGTTATATCCTTGCCGACGAAGAAAGTGAAAACCAACCTGCCATCGCTGAATACGGTGATGTGGTCGACAGTCTTTCCGAATCGGTTCTCGTTGAATACCAAATCCATATCCGGCAGCTCCATGATTTCAAACAGGAATCCGCTTAACACGTCGGCCTTGAAATCCCGCTCATCCTTCTCGGCCTGCAGCAGGTCAAGCCCCTCTTTTGTTTTTTCGTAGCGCTCTACCAGACCGTTGTAATGAGCATTGTATTCTTCCTGATCTATGGCGCATGAGGCATTGTCGTCGATGCATTTCTTGATGAGGCCGGCAACAACCTCCATTTCCTGCTGGACTTCGGCCATCTGCTTTGTAAGCTTTGTCGTGTCCGCAAGCTCTGCCTTTAGCAATCTACCGTCCTCGATAAACCGTTCCCGGTCAACTATCAGGAGGCTGAGCGCCATTATATAGGCATCCTTTATCTGCTCCTCCGTTAAGTGCGGTGTGGAGCATTTTTTGTCTTTATCCTTGAACTTGGCATTGCACTGCCAGATGACTTTCCGGTACGGGTCATTGGAATGCCAAACCTTAGGGCCGTAGGCTTCACCGCAGTCACCGCAGATAATCTTTCCGGAAAAGATGCTTCCCGTGAACCGGCCTTTTGACGAGTGCTTTCGTCTGCGCATCTCTTTGTCGACTTGATCCCATTCTTTAGGATCGATGATTGCCGGATGTGATGCCGTCACATAATACTGTGGAACTTCGCCTTCGTTTACCTTCATGGTTTTCGTGAGGAAATCCGTTGTAAATTTCTTTTGAAGTCTTGCATCGCCTTTGTACTTTTCGTTTGTCAGAATGCTTTCCACAACTCTGGTCTGCCACACAGACTTGCCGGCCGGAGTGGGTATACCTTCCTTCGTAAGTGTTTTAGCAATACGGCTGGGTGAACTTCCATCAAGGAACATCCGGTAAATTCGTTTCACAATTTTCGCCTGTTCCGGATCAATCTCCATCTGCCCCTCGGCACCTTTGCGGTAGCCAAGGAACTGGCTGTACGCGACACTGTATTTGCCATCAGAGAATTGCTTTCGTTTACCCCATGTGACATTCTCCGAAATGCTCCGACTTTCCTCTTGAGCTAATGAACTCATAATAGTAAGCAGAAGTTCACCTTTACTATCAAAGGTCCAAATCTGCTCCTTTTCAAAATAGACCTCAGTTCCGTTTTCTTTCAGTTTACGAATGGTAGAAAGGCTGTCCACAGTATTTCGAGCGAACCGGGATACAGATTTTGTGATTATTAAGTCTATCTTTCCGGCAATAGCGTCGGAAATCATTTCATTGAAACCAGTACGGTGTCGTGTGTTAGTGCCGCTGATGCCTTCATCCGTATACACCGTAACGAACTCCCATTCCGGATTGGCCTGGATGTAATTGGTGTAATAATCGACCTGAGCCTCATAGCTTGTGAACTGTTCGTCACTGTCTGTGCTGACACGAGCGTAACCGGCCACCTTCCTCCGGGAAAGCTGCTTGATATGTCTCCGGGTCTGAGGATTGAATGTGGCAGGGATAACCGTCACATTTCTTGTTGTTGCCATAGTAGCACCTCCTTGTGCGAAAAATGCAGTAATGAAATTATTGATGTATATTTAAGTGGATGAATCCAGCTTTGTCTTCGATTGTCGTTTAAGCGTTTTCTCCCTGGCTGACGCTTTCATGTCATCCGTCCAGCTTTCTGCTCTGGAACGGTCCTGCCATCGTTTAACGGTTTCTCTACCGTCGGCAAGGCAGAATACCAGTCTATTGTCGTTCTTTGCTCTGATTGCCGTTATTTTGTCGTGAATCGTTTCTATGTTGCCGATAACCTCTTCGGTTACTGCAATAAGCGTTTCCTCCGGGATCTGTTTTGATGGGCAGGATGTTTTTCCTTTTATGTTGAAGGTGCTGCAAATCCAAACCACACCGGAACGAGTGACTTTCCTGCGATAATGCTTTCCGCAGTTGTCACAGACTATGAGGCCGGAGAAGGGATAGCGGTTAGTGTATACTTTGTCTTTGGGAGCGTATTTCCCTGCGCGGCGTTCAATTTCAGCCTGCACCGCATCGAACTCTTTTGCGCTGATTATTGCCTCATGAGTTCCGGTGGCACTGTATTTAGGAAGCTCCCCATTGTTTTTCAGTGTACGCTTTGTAAGGTGGTTTTCGCGGTATGTCTTCTGCAGGAGAAGGTTTCCCGTATAGGTGCTGTTTCTGAGAATTCCTCCGACAGTATGTTGGTGCCATTCATTCCCGTATCGGGTTTTGATGCCGTCAGCATTCAGCCCGTTCATAATGGCCACGACGCCTTTGCCCGAAAGGTATTCTCGGTAAATGCGGCGTACGATTTCAGCTTCTTCCGGGCGAATCACATATGCTCCGTTTTGATAGCGATAACCGAGAATTGTGCCGTCCCAGGGACTGCCTTCTTCGAATTTCTTTTTGATTCGCCATTTCATATTCTCACTGGCAGACCGGCTTTCAGCTTCTGCATATCCGGCGAGGATCGTCATCATCAGTTCACCGTCTGCGGAGAGTGTGTGGATATTCTGTTCTTCAAAGAAAACGTCCACCTCAATCGCTTTCAGTTCCCGTACAGTGTTCAGCACTGTTACTGTATTTCGGGCAAAGCGTGAGATAGACTTCGTAATGATCATATCCACTTTTCCAGACCGGCAGTCTGCAAGGAGCCGTTGGAAATTCTCTCTTGAATCTATCGTTCCGGTCTTGGCTTCGTCGGCGTATACACCGACATACTGCCAGCCTGGGTGCTTCTGTATCATTTCACTGTACGCACTGACCTGGGCAGATAACGAATGGAGCATTGCGTCTTTGCCGGATGAAACTCTCGCGTATGCAGCAACCCGTTTCAGCCTCGGCGCTTGTTCAGGGAATGAAACCTGTTCAATCTTTGCCATGTAGGTATCCTCCTTGTATCAATTTGGGGTTAGTATATATATCCATAGATTTCGGAGGATATCAAGCTATTTCTGTAAATATACTTCCCGGCGGGAAACCGTATTTTTTAGAGAGAATTTTGACTGATTTTCGATAATCCGCAGGGGTTAAAAGTTCTTCCTGCACCATACGTTCCACTAGTGACAACGACGTGTGGTACATCAGTAGATTCTCATAACTGTAAGGGTCTGCGGGAATCGAGATAACATTCACGGCAGCAGAATTTGCGGTCTTTGTTGCCATACGATATAAACTCCTTTCCACACTGACTGCAGGTCAGCGTATAAAATGCTTTGCGTTTAACTTCATCCTGATGGGAATTCCACCAGGCCATCCTGCACTTATCGGAGCAGTATTTCTTTGCTTTGTGGCCATCGAACTGCTTGACTGGTTTCCCGCAATTCAAACAGGTACGGGCGTTCGGCAGCTTGGGGTGCCTTCGGATATGGGAATACACGGTATTGGGTGACAAATGCAGCCGGGAGGCAATCTCGGCAGGAGTAATGCCGTCCAGACGCATATTTTCTATTGCAAGCTTATCCTGTGGTTTCATACTGTTCCTCCAATAAATGAGGAGGACAGCCGAAACAGCCATCCTCCCCGAAATGGTCCTTATACGGTTTCTTTTACTTTCAGTACCTTTATTGCTTCCGGACGGACCAGCTTACCGTCCACACGCTGCGTTGCAATGAATCCGACTTGTCCGTAATCGGCATATCGCTCTGTGAGGCGCTTGATGATACGTTTGCCACGGTCACCGATCCAGAAAAAGCTGAAGTCACCGAATAAAATCGGATAAGTGCTGAGGGAAAATCCGGGTTCAGTGCTGTCGAGATGATTGGAAAGATATACTCGGTAACCGAACAATGTATCGTAACCGTCGGCCTTGATGTTGGAGTTCCAGATCAAGCGGCCACTGGCGGTGCGGGTCTTCCTGAGCGTCTGGTATACCTTTTCGGACATTATGAAAGCTGTGTTTTTCCCGTGACGGTACGGCTGCTTAAGTGAATAAACGAGGTCGATGACATCATCGATACACACTTTCCCGGCTTCAGCGGTTTCGGTTCCGAGCTGTGCCTGATAAATCAAGCCCGTAGGCTTTCCGACACCGTCTCCGGTAAGAAAGGCTTCCTCCTCGGTACGCCCCATATCCTCTCCGAAACGCTTTTTAATATATGCCTCGAGATCAATGCCGGAATCCTCGAGGAGCTCATCGGATACGAGAATCTTCGTACCAAGCTTATACGCTTTCAGCGTAATCTGACCGAATGTTAAGTCCGAATCCGGATAAGCATGAGACTCGTCGACCCATTGAGCGGAACCTCCGTCCTCAGTTCTTGTAATTTTCAAATCGTGGTCGGTATGTTTGATCGTGGAAATGCCACGAAGAATGTTGTTCTCGTACATAGCCTCGACCAGCTTCATATTGTATTCATCCGGCACAAGATATCCGCCCGAGCCATCACTCCCTTCACGGAGAGCATTTTCAGGAAGTCCGGTGTACATATGCTCCCAGTATGCCTTGCTGTAGGCAGCGTCTTTCTTGCGCTTAGCCTCTGTCGCTCTTGTAGCTTTGATCTCGGGTGTGATTCCGTCCATTTCTTCCTTCATGGCCTGAAGGCGGGCGCTGTATTTTTCTACTGTATTCATTTTGTATTCCTCCATAATGTAGTTTGTTATATGCCTCTGCGGGCGCGGAGCAAACGCTCCATGACGTCGTCCTGCGGAGTGGGACCGCTGTAGTCAACAGTGCAGTTTTCCTTTACCACCTGATAAATATGAAACCAGGCATTATTGGCCTGTTTCATATACTCCCTTGCGATGGTGACATAGGGAGAGGAAATTACCGTTCCGGTGGGTTTCTTTGCAAGGAAACCATATTCGGAAACTGCTTCCTCGCACTGTACCCAGCGTCCTACACACATGGCGTACTGTTCAATCAGAAGCGGGGAAATAAGGTGGTCGCATTTGCGCTCATGCAGCCATTCCCAGGTTTCTTTGAAAATCTCTTCAGCACAGGTGACGCTGCCGTCCTTTTGCTTGGCTTTGAGATAATCCTTAACGGGTGGCATTTCCGCGCCTTTCAGACATTCGGCTTCATCACCGAAGTCAATATGGGTGAGTTTTCTGCCGCCGGGGTTCCCGGATTCGATTTTTTCAGAGATCGCTTTCGGTTTTCTGCCCGCTCCGGGACGGGAACCTCCGCGATTTGTTCCGTCTTTCGACATGCTTCTACCTCCATTTTGGTATAAGTTTCTTTTTTTTTGCGTTTGATTTCGCTATTTTTGCGTACGTGACCCTGCGCCGTTTCTGAAGGAAAAGACCTGTAGAGATTTATATCCCCCCACCCGGTCACAGCAGTCGTTTAACGCTTATTTCACCTGTCACCGAGAGCAATATGCCTTTTGTTATGACAGGAGCGGCAGAGAGCGCGAAGGTTACTGTCGTCATGAGCCCCGCCACAGGACAGTGGAAGAATGTGGTGAACCTCAGCTGCCGGAGTGAGCCGACCGGAATCAAGACAGTCCTCACAAAGAGGATGCATTCTGACATACCGTTCACGTATCTTCTGCCATGCGCCGTGATACTGCTTCATTACATCCGGATTGCGCTGATACTTGTCGTACTTCCTCCGTTGCGGGATTCGATGCAGTTCACAGTACTGGCTCTCAGTTAGATTCGGACAACCGGGATAGCTGCATGGTTTCAAAGGTTTACGAGGCATCTGCACCATCCTCAAAAAAGATCGTGCGCTTCTCATTCTTGAGATAACCGTAGCGATCAAAATCTTCAGGCTTGATGGATTCAGCCTTTTGACGGAGCCATTCGGCCCACTTGCCAATCTCTTCCTGAGGAACGGATTTCACAATCTTAATCATGCGATTTTTATCGTGCCAGAGATAAAGCGTGGCTCTTTTACGAAGGCTTAACGTGTTGACACCGGAAATCTCAAGGTCAAAGCCGTTTCCAAAATCACGATAAATTACTTGAGATAAATCGATAACTGTAATTCTGTATTCTGGCCCGAGTTCTTTGCACAGCGATTTCATGTGCTGGCTGGGTTTTGAAATGTTCATTGAATTAACCTCCTCGTTTTTTTTTTGCTTATATAATTATCACCGGATGATTATCCGGCGCGGATTTTCATGTTGTCTCAGATTTACGGCATTTGTCTATGCTTCTGTGACTTTTGTCCTTTCTGTCACGCTGTCCCCGTAGGAAGCAGAGAATATATATAAAGAAGAAAAAGCTGTTTTCTTTCTTTTATTGCTCATCTGCGTTACATAAAGGACAAAAGGACAAAAAGGACGAAAGTCAGCAAGCAGTCTCATTTTCGTAGATACAAGGATTGACAATATAGGACTGCGCAGGCGGCCTACCTTTTCCGGAGTATATTCCGGACTCTTTTATGGCGATGTAACCATAATCGACAAGGTGGTCAAGTACCGGCTGAAGGTCATCCGCCTTTTTGAAGCTGCGACAGAGACGCATGATGTCACGCTTATTGAACTCTGCCAGCCCGGAATTCTTAATTGCATTCAGAACATATTTGCTCTGCTTGATGGTGTTATCTGCTCCCATCAGGGAAAAAGCGGCTTTTGCGTGTGAGATAAAATATCGTGCTATGCGGATTGCGTTTGCCATTGTAGCGGCGTCTATTACCAGCGGCTCCGGCACGTCAAGAAAATCATGACTGCGGAATACAGATGCCCGACACAGCAGTCCGGCGATGCGGTGCGTATTACCGATAAGCTTTCCTGCCCAGTCACTGATGTCGGAATACTCTTCTTTAAGCTTAGGCTCCAGTTCACCGGCGAATGTTTCTATCATCCTGTCCGATTCCGGTGAAAGCGTAATGATCTCAGGTTCATTGGAATACTCGTCTTCCAGCATATTTCTGATCTGTATTTCATACGCCCGGCTGACTTCGTCGGGGACCGGAGCGGAGCGGTATTTCCTGCTTCCGACATAAGAAGCGGGAATGCAGTACAGAAATCTGGCTGTAAGACCACGACCGCGGAAAGTGTCATTCTTCATCAGCCCGGACAGTACGCTCGGCTGTGCCATCAGAAGTATCGTCAGCGCCGGGTCCATGACACTTTCGCTGCATCTGCCGATTCTGTCGACCTTGATACAGTCCCCGGAGTATCCCTTGAGAATCACATCGATATTGACATTCCTGGTATAAATACCGGCAAGAGTATCGAAGATACCGCCTTCAGTTGAGAGGATCGCCGCCCTGCCGTCATTGTCGGACAGAACCTGTGTAAGTTTTTCCGTAGTGACATCGTCTACATACAGCCGGAGAGGTTTCTTTTCTCTGTGAGCTGTGATTTCCTGAACGATACTGTCAAGTTCTGCTTTGACATCTTTGCCCTTGGCTGCTTGATCTTCAAGTGCTTTCTGCCTGCGCTCCATGATACGACCACGCATTTTACTGGATTCGATCTCTGCAGCGTTCTGCGTATTGATCTCGGACTCAAATTTGTTTATGGGTCGCACCATTGCATTTTCCACAGCGGATTTTCTCTCGGACGGTTCCATGATATTCAGAACAAAGGTGTTCACAGGCTCATACCAGTCTGCCTTTGCACGGACTTTGTATTTACCTTGAATGCAGACCGAAATGACCGGTAGCGCTGACGAGGCTGCCATATCTACAGGAGTCTGGGTACTTTCTGCCAGTGCAACCACGTAATCTGCAATCACTTTCGGTAGAGCGTCAACCGGAAACTCCGGCAGTGAACACTCATCGAACGGAATTGGTTTTTCCCATGCGCTTTCTGCCTGCTTTTCGGTATGTACAAGTGTGACCGGGGTTTTTACACCGCAGTCCCTACCGCAGTTAAAGCGAAGATGATTCTTGATGTACTCGCAGGTCACCGGCTTGTTTTCCTGTGCGGCGTGGATGTATTTTCTCTGCGTTTCTGCGTGTGTATAGCCGGGATACGGACTGCTGATCTCATGGATGACACTCTCGCCATCGGCTGTCTGCGCAAGGTTCGTGATAGCCGCATACCAAACGGGCTCCGGCAAATTCTCGGCATCATCCCTACAATGCTGCAGAAATACGCAACTTTCAATCAGATCTCGTCCGCTGCCTGTTCCCATAAGAGCAAAGCTATCCGTTTCGGTTGACCCGGCGGACTTTTTTACGGGCTGCACAGAAGTGTATTCATCAAAATCCGAAGGACTAAACCTGTTCTCCGAAAAAGAGGTTACCTTACATACAGGCAGTTCAGCTGTTTTGTGGTTTAGAGTGCCGACAGCACGAAGCATTCGGGGAAGGTCGCTGACACTGTCGAATTTCCAGCCATACTCCCGGAAGGCTTCTTCTTTTACGAAGCTCTCCCATCCCTTGAGGATTCGCTCAGCATAGACCCGGTCGGATTCGTTGCGGATATAATAGATCTCATCAAACAGCCAGTAAGTATGGATTCCGTTTCCGGATTCTACGATTGCTGTCGGAACTTTCGGCAGCGACATAAGGAAAGCCATAAGTTCTTCCTTTGTTTCCGGAAGATTCTTCTCCTTATGGGCATCGCCTTTGATATCGAAATCTGTGTATGTTCCTATAACCGCAGCGATATCTTTATTGCTTCCGCGCAGGTGTTCACCGAGATTCTTCACACGGGGATTGACGCCGAAATAGGTGTTATATGTTTTTCCGGATTCGACAGCATATGCAGCCATCTCGTCAAGCTGCCCGAAATCGAACCATTTTGTTCTGGCTTTTCCGTCTTTCTCCAGCGTGGTTACGGACAGATATCCGCCATGCAACGTGCCGTAGACCTTCAGCAGAAATTCACTTGTCTCCATCCTTTTCACCGCCTTCCGCTGCCCGATTGAGCCAGGCGCGGAAGCTATCGACCGGAATCAAGAATCTTGTTCCGACGCGCAAGACAGGAAATCCCGGCTGTTTGACAAGTCCGTACGCTTTAGCAAGGCTGATGCCCATATAGGCAGATAATTCCTGTACGCTTATCGTTGATTTTTCCATCGTGTTATTCTCCTTTCTAAATTATTGTTTTTGCATTCACCATACGTTATCGTTCCTAAGGTAGCCCCTTGCTTGAGGTCTCCTCGTGTTCGCTGCAGAAGCGCTCCGGTTGCACCATCATGGCGTCAAGCTTGCAGTGTTATCTTTGGCGGGTGAACTATTTAATTTTCAAGGTGCAAAAGTTGTTGACATTCTGTGTTCCAGCGTGATATTATTTGCTTGCAACCGATTGTAATTATTATTGGTTGCAAATGTATGATAGCAGATCGCTGCAACTGTTTCAATATACAAACGGTTGCGATTACCCCTTTATCAGTTACAAAAACGGTTGCAAGGAGAATGGAATATGAATACAGATTTATTTGTTGATGCGCATCCGACACAGTGCTTTTCTTGCATAGTGAATAATTGCTCGGAATATAAATCAGAAGTCATTGATAATCAACTTTTTATCGTTGGGACGAAACCTAAAGAAGATAAAAAGCTCTGTACATTTAAGAGGACAGACCGCACCAACATTCTTAGCTCACTGCTTTTGCTGTATGAGCAACTCACTGACGGCGTTTATGGGCACCCGGAAAAACTAACAGGTGCTGACATAGAAAGAATATGCAAATGGTGTATTGCTTACGGGATGCCAGCTGAAGCTTCCGGGGATGCTGATATTTGGATGAAATATGGTAAGGTTGGTTTCCTGGCATCTTCGTTTGTGAACAGGCTTCATGATATTTACACATGCTATCTTCTTTGGAGAAAGGTCTATTTGCACGACACGGATATCAGAAACTTTTATGTAGAAAAAAATATTTCAGACGAACAATGCATCGAATTCTTAAAATTCCACATGATGCAGCTCAATATCAAACTTGCTCCTGATTTCTCGGTTAGCCCTCCAACCTTCTTTTTGATGTGCGATGATTTATTGGAGGTTGCAAAAGCACAGCTATTCTTTGAATGCATGTCGACAGACAGTTATTCGGTCGGGGTTTGTGTAGCGTGCGGAGCACCATTTCCGAAAAAGCGAAAGAATAACACTCTTTGCGAAGCATGCCAAAAGACAAAGTATCAGCGCTCACGTGAAAAACAGCGCATGCTCAAAAGCAGTGAACAATAAAAAGCACCGATTCAAGCAGAAAATAACTGTTTGAGTCGGTGTTTTACTGTGTTTAAAATTCAATTTATAGGGTTCAATTTATAGGCAATTTATAGGCAGAACATTAAATCACGTAGACTATTCGTGCGTATTAACGAATAAACTCTTGTTATTTGGAGAATTTTGCTGTATAATGTAAACGATGTTATGTTTATTCATTCATGAGGTGCATGTTATGAAAGCAAGTTATAAAAAGCTATGGAAGATGCTGATTGACAAGGATATGTTGAAGAAAGATCTTCAAGCGAAAGCCCATATCAGCTGGACATCCGTAACCAAAATGTCAAAGGGAGAGGATGTCAGCATGGAGGTACTGAGAAAAGTATGCAAGGCGCTGGAGTGCGATATTGGAGATATTATTGAGATGATTCCTGACGATGAAGACGATCAGGCCCGAGGAGGTATATAAAATGGTTGAATACTCTCCCGGAATGCGCGTAATCATCCGCGATGAGGAATGGATGGTAAAAAAGGTTGAGCGAAATAACATAGATATACAGAGCCTGCATTGCATTGGAGTCTCTCCTCTGGTGAGATACCGTAGTGCGATATTTTTAACCGACTTGGAAGAAATCATTCAGGTAAACCCTGCAGAAATTAGGCTTGTACCGGATGATTCTCAGTATTTCAAGCGTTCTCGACTTTACATAGAAAGCCAGTGGCGTCAGCAGATACCGACAGACAACAGACTTCACATCGGGAATCAAGCCGCAATGGATCTGATGAACTATCAGCTGGTACCTGCGCAGATAGCTCTACGCCGTCCAAAGCAGCGGATTCTAATAGCTGATACAGTTGGCCTCGGCAAAACGCTGGAGGCCGGTATCCTTATGTCCGAACTGATAGCTCGAGGTAAAGGCAAGCGTATTCTTGTAGTTACTGTAAAGAGTATGATGCTGCAGTTTCAGAAAGAAATGTGGAATCGCTTTACCATCCCGCTCATTCGTCTGGACTCAAAAAAAATCCAGGATATACGTGCAAAATTACCATCCAACTATAATCCGTTCTTTTATTATGATAAGACTATCGTCTCTATTGACACTTTGAAAAGGGATGTGGAATATCGCACCCATCTCGAGAATGCAACATGGGATATTATCGTTATTGATGAGGCTCATAACGTAGCTGAGCGCGGAGGACATCAGGCACAACGTGCAAGATTGGCAAAGCTGCTCGCCGGTAGGTCGGACGCCTTGATCATGCTTTCGGCTACACCGCATGATGGCCGGAGTGAGAGCTTTGCATCTCTGATGAATATGCTCGATCCTACAGCTATAGCGGATATTCATAACTACACAAAAGAAGATATTCGAGGATTGTGCATCCGCAGGTTTAAGAAAAACATAAAAAGTGAAGCTCACGGAGCATTCCAGGAACGTAGCGTAAAGATTGAGCATTGTTCCGCTTCTGATGTCGAAGAACGTGCATTCAGAATTTTTGCTGATATGACGCTTGAAATGGATGCAGGAGCGAATCATATCAAAGGTACACTTTTCAAAACAAGTTTGGAAAAATCTCTGTTTTCCAGTCCGTTTGCCTGTATAAAAAGTCTTGATGAACGTCTGCGCAAGCTCGTAAAGAAATATGGAGAAAACGGTTTTCCAGATATAGCAAAGCTGAAAGAGCTCCGGGATGCTTTGCAAAAGATAGATGCTGATTCTTTTTCCAGATACAAAAAACTTCTGCAGCTTTTACAAAGCCCCGAGTATGCATGGTATGGAGATACCGATGACCGTATCGTTATTTTTACGGAGCGTATTGAAACAATGCGCTTTATTGCAGCACAACTTCGTAAGGATCTTCATTTAAGTGATGGAGCTGTTCGTGAAATGTATGGCGGTCTCAGCGATGAAGAACAACAGCGCATAGTTGATGAATTCGGAAGAATGGAATCACCTATCCGTGTGTTGGTAGCCTCCGATGTTGCTTCGGAAGGTATAAACCTGCATTATTTGAGCCACAGGCTTATTCATTTCGATATTCCATGGTCGCTCATGGTGTTCCAGCAGAGAAACGGCCGTGTCGACAGATATGGACAGACAAAGAAACCGGACATTCGTTACCTGATGATTGAAAGCAAGAACGACCGCATCAAGGGTGATGTTCGTATTATGGAAATTCTCGTTACCAAAGAGGAACAGGCATACAAAAATATCGGAGATCCTGCTCTCCTAATGGGTAAGTTCAATATTGAAGAAGAAGAACAGATTACCGCAGCCGCCATTGAAAGAGGATTATCTCCGGATGATTTTAACGCTCAGATTGATGACAGCACCGATGACTTTGACCCGTTTGAGGCACTCATGGCTTTAGAGAAAAATGATGTCGAACAGCCTGAGGTATATTCGGACGAGACATTATACAGGGATATTGACTATATCAAGAGTGCTTTATCCTATTTTGCCAAAGATCAGCGTTATCCCGTTCGTGATATGCAGAGTGTTAATGGGATTGAGATTGAAATTACTCCTGACCTCAAACGCAGGCTTGATGCAGTACTCCCAGATGAGGTAAAACCTGAAGACGAGTACCTTCGCCTGAGTCCGGACAAGGAGTTCTGCATGTCAGAAATGAAACGCAGTATGAGTGTCAGCCTTGCATATGCAGCATGGCCTACCACACAGTACCTGTGGAAACTACATCCAATTTTTGACTGGGTTAATGATAAAGCCAGCCTCCTCTATAAACGTGGCGAAGCACCTATCTCCGGCATTTCCGGCAGCATTGGTAAGAATGAACTTATTTATATAGTTTCCGGAATCATTCCAAATAGAAAATCCACTCCTGTGGTGGATGAATGGTTTGGTTTACATTTCATAAACAATGTCTTTTCAGGTGTTCTGACAATGGAAGAACTCATTACAAAGAGCCGATACGGAAGAAATGATGTGCCAAATAGAAATCTGCTGACTGAAGATGATATTAGCATGGCCGAAGCACTTCTTCCTATCGTTATTACTGAAGCACAAAAGGTCATGTCCAACAAGAGTGCAGAATATCGTACCCGTATTAGTCCGCAAATTGATGAGGAGCTGGATAAACTGATTGAGCTGGAAGGCAGGCATAAAGAGGTTATTCAGCAGCTTTCTCTGTTCGACAGCATAAAAAGTCGTAAAGAAAGGGAAACAGAAGAACTGTTCAACAGGCTTTCAACTTGGGTAAAGGATACTCTGGAAATTGAAGATAAACCGTATCTGCGCGTTATTGCAGTTCTTAAGGGGGTGTAATCATGAGCATGGATCTCACCGGTATCAACAACATTAACGAATATTACACCAACCACTATTTTGCATCCATTTTTGCTGAAAATGCCGAAGAAACCATATCTGTATGGCGTGTAAAAGCCAAGGATTCCAATGAGTACAGAACACCGTGGGCAAGGCTGCGTGATTGTGGTCGTCAGTACTATGTATATCATGATAAGGAACAGCGTGGTCGTAGTGTTGCTCAGATTCCTGCTATGGTAAAAAACATGGCGGATATGTTCCTCGCCGCACTGGATTATCCCGAAGCCGCTCCGAAAATTGAGCTGATCAATGATGTTCTCTCTGCACCGGTGTATCTGGAAGTCACAAAGGCAAACGGTGCACCGCTGCTGTGGGTGATTCTTACGAAGAACACAGAGGACGAACCCGCTATTCTGGACGGCTGCGCTATCTCTGCACCTGTCGGAGACGACGAAAACGCTGTTTCCGCTTTCTCTGCGGAGCTTGACAATGAGGAGTTGGCAACAAAAATCCTCTTTGCTATGGACGAGCCTCCTCGCTGGCTGGTTTTCATCGGGCTGCATCAGATTGCGTTGATTGACCGCAACAAGTGGAATGAGAAACGCTATCTCAGCTTTGACCTTGCAGACATTTTTTCCCGACATGAGGAAAGCACGCTGCAGGCTATGTCAGTTCTGCTGCATAAGGATAATCTATGCCCTGCTGAAGGCGGTAGCCTTCTTGATCAGTTGGATGAAAACTCCCATCGCCATGCATCCGGCGTGTCACAGGATCTTAAATACGCTCTGCGTGAGAGCATTGAATTACTCGGTAATGAAATTCTTTATGACCTTTCTCACCGTCAAGGGCGTGACTTGGATGCAAATCCGGTCGATGCCGGAGAATTGACAATTCAATGTCTACGCTATATGTACCGGATGCTCTTCATGCTGTTCATAGAAGCCCGTCCGGAGCTTGGCTACGCCCCAATGAAGGCGCAGTCCTACGTTCAGGGCTATTCTCTGGAGAGTCTGCGCGATGTGGCCGATTCCGTGCGTGAGGAGACCTCTGCTGTCGGTGACGGATATTATCTGCATGAAACATTGTCCAAGCTGTATGATCTGATTTATTCCGGCTATCCTTCTACGGAAGAAGAACTGCACAAATTGCAGGAATCGGAGTCTCTAAACGATATTTTCATCATTGAGCCGCTGAAAGCCCATATCTTTGACCCGGAATTGACTCCGCTGATCACGGCGGCGAAGCTCCGCAATAGCGTCATGCTCCGCATTATCGATCTGATGAGCGTATCCCGTCCCTCCGGGCGCAGGAACGAACGCCGTGGACGCATTTCTTACTCCACCCTCGGTATCAACCAGATGGGCGCGGTGTATGAAGCCCTGCTCAGTTACCGCGGTTTTATCGCCGAGGACGATCTGTATGAGGTCAAGCGTGCCGGTGATCGTTTCAACGAGCTGGATGTCGGTTATTTTGTAAAAGAAAACGAGTTGAGCCAGTATACCGAGGACGAGCGTGTTCGCTATGAGTCCGGTGAAAATGCCGGCAAACTTCGTATGCATAAAAAAGGCACTTTTATCTATCGCCTTGCCGGTCGTGAGCGGGAAAAATCCGCTTCCTATTATACACCGGAGGTTCTGACAAAGTGTCTGGTGAAATATGCCCTGAAGGAGCTCTTAGAGGAAAAAACAGCGGATGAAATACTCCACCTTACGATCTGCGAACCGGCAATGGGCAGCGCGGCTTTCTTGAATGAGGCGATCAACCAGCTTGCGGAGGCATATATTGACCGCAAACAGAAGGAGCTCGGTGAGACGATCTCTTATGAAAAACGTTTTGACGAGCTTCAGCGCGTCAAAATGTATATTGCCGACCGTAATGTCTACGGCATCGACCTGAACCCGGTTGCCGTTGAACTGGCAGAAGTATCCCTGTGGCTGAATACGATCTTCAGCGGCGGTTTTGTACCTTGGTTCGGTATGCAGCTTGTCTGCGGCAACTCCCTCATTGGCGCACGCCGGCAGTGCTATACGGTCTCTCAGCTTCAGGCAAACGGCAGTCATTGGTACGACTCCGCCCCGGAGCGTGTTCCCGTCGGCACAAAGCGCAAGCCGAAATCGCAGGTTTATCACTTCTTCACCGGTGATACCGGTATGTCCAATTATACCGATAAAGTCATCAAGTCCCTCGCCCCGGACGATATCAAGGCGATCAAGAGCTGGAATAAGCAGTTTACCAAGCCCTTTACGGATGACGATGTCAAGACCGCGCTGCGCCTGTCCGAGGTCGTGGACAAGCTATGGGAGCAGGTCATTGCTCTGCGCCGTGAGATCGACGAAAAGACCTCCGACCCGCTCACGGTTTACGGACAGCCTGCGGAGACTGCCGCAAGCCATACCACCATCCGCGAGAAAGATATGATCTATAAAAAGCTTTATCTTTCTGAAGAGATGCGTAATGCTGGTCCCTATGCCAGATTGAAGTTTGCGATGGACTACTGGTGCGCTCTGTGGTTTTGGCCTATTGAAAAAGCAGATCTTCTTCCTTCCCGTAGTGAGTTCCTCGCTGACATGGGCTTTATTCTGGAAGGCACGATCGACACCTTCGCTGCAGTATCGAAAGAAATTAAAATGGGACAGCTTTCTCTGTTTCCGTCAGAGGCAGAGCAACTTGTCATGGACATGACCGAGCAGTACCGCGGAATGGGCGTTGTGGATATTCCGAAGCTCTGCGAGCAGCAGCCGAGACTTGCATTGGTGCGCCAAATTGCAGAGCAGAACCATTTCATGCACTGGGAGCTGGAGTTTGCCGATCTATTTGCTGATCGTGGCGGATTTGATTTGATGATTGGGAATCCACCTTGGATCAAGACAAACTGGAATGAAATGAACTTGCTGGCAGACATGCAACCTTTGTTTGCTGTAAAGAAGTTTTCTTCTGCAAAGACGAACGAACAGCGATCTTCTTTGCTCAAAAATAGCAATAACATCTGCCAATATATGCGTGAGTATGAAGGAGCAGCTGGAATACAAAATTTCTTCAATTCAGCATGTGTTTATAACATTTTGGCGGGTGTTCAAACCAATTTATATAAGTGTTTCTTGCCGAAGGCTTGGACATTTACAAAAGCCGATGGTTTCTTTGCGTTTGTTCATCCGGATAGTATTTTTGACGATCCCGGTGCTGGAAGAATGCGCGAAATTCTTTATCGAAAGATGCGATATCATTTTCAATTTATTAATGAAAAGCTACTGTTTCAGGAGGTAAGTGATACTGGAATTTTTGGCCTCAATGTATATTCAAACGTTGAGACAAAAACCTTTGATATGATTTCCAACTTGTATGCTCCCTCAACGATAGACCAGTGTTATTCTGGGGAAAATGCATATTCTTCAATTCCGCTGATTAAAGATTCAAACGGTGATTGGAATACGCAAGGACATCCCAAAAGAATTGTCAAAATAGATGCTAGACTATTAAAAAGCATTGCAACCGTATATGATGATCCCAATGAGTATGAACAGACACGTTTGCCTGCTATTTATTCTGACGAATTACTTAGTATTATTGCACAATTCGCTAAAGTCAAACTGCATATCGCTGATTTTGGTGAAAATGTTTTCATGACTCAATTCCTAGATGAAACGGGTTCTCAAAAAGATGGGATTATATCACGCTATACTCATTTTGTTGATGATTTAAGTGATTTTGTATATTCAGGGCCTCATATCTCGATCGCCAACCCTCTTTTCAAAACACCTCGTGCGGTATGTATTGAAAAGGCTGATTTTGATCGAATTGATTTGGAATTTGTTTCTCGATATTATATGCAACGGAGTAACTACGAGGTCAATCAGAAGCTTTGTGCTAAACGAACGCCAATTACTCCATGGGGAGAAAAGTATACAGAGAAATTCCGTGTAGTTACTAGAAGAATGTTAGGGCTGAATCAGGAGCGTACATTGATGTCAGCTATTGTTCCACCAAAAGCAGTCCACATTATAGGTGTGTTTGGAATTTGCTTCTCAAATGATCGCAATACCGTGCTTGCGTCAGCATTATTTAATTCTTTGCCTTATGATTATTTGATCAGAGCGCTTGGGCGGGCTAGTTTTTTAAACGACTCAGCGAAAAAAATGCCGTTCATCGATAACGAGTACTCACATCTCCTTGTTTGCAGAGCGCTTTTGCTTAATTGCTTAACGGCAAGATATGAAGCTCTATGGAAAAAATGCTTCGATAATCGCTTTTTAGAAGACGGCTTTTTTAAACAAGACAAGAGACTACATAGCAAGCACTTTGAAGCATTAACCGCTGTATGGAATGAAGATATTCCTGTCCGGAGTGATTTTGCAAGGAGACAACTACTAATTGAAATAGATGTTATTGTTGCGAAGTCTTTAGAGCTAACCATATATCAATTGAAAAACTTGTATAAAGCCCAATTTCCGGTTCTCAATAAGTATGAAGAGGACACGTGGTATGATGCGAACGGAAGAATAGTTTTCACCATCAATAAAGGATTACCTGGCGTCGGTTTTACCCGCCCAGAATTTGAGAATTCCAATGTCGTTACCCCCATTCACCGCAGTGACGCTCCGTGGGACGGTATTATGAAGCACGCCCCCGCCGGCTATGTCTTTGCCCGCACCATCACCGATGACACCATGCCCGGCGGCCCCATCGAGCGCACCATCGAATATGTCGCTCCATTCGACCGCTGCGACCGCGAACAAGACTACGAAACCGCATGGAAGTTCTTTGAGGAGAAATACGGAGGACAAGCATGAGAGGGAAAAAGTGGCTGACTATTATCACCTTTTTATTCGCTGTGATTGCTCTCATAATTGCAGTTGTAATCGGCAAAGGCTGTGCCTGTATCGCTTATGATGTCGCCATGGCGATCTTCGGCAGCGCACTTCTTGGGTTTATCATGTCGCTGACGGAATACTTTGTTGAACGGCGCAGTGCAATGGAGTGGTTTTGGCAGGAATCCAGGAATGTATTGAGCAAGCTCCGCAAAGTCAAATATATCAATATCGATGCCCCTCTTGACCTTGTCCACGCTTGTTTTCAGGAGGAATGGAGCAACGACTTAAGAAAAATTATTGACCCAACAGCGAAAGATGTTGCCAAAAATGTCCTGATAAGTTGGTATGAAGAGAACATTCCCATGTCATGGACAGAGGACGATGATATCGATGCCGAACTCGATAAAATGTATAATAGTCAGATGCAAGGTTACCGGGAAGAATACATGCAATGTATTGATAGCTGCATTGAAGCATCGACGATTGATTTAGGATCGCTCGGCAACGCATATGGGAATCTTGATTTCATATTTCGGAACAAGGGCATCAGAGATACTGCGTATTCCGAAATATATGAAAAAATAAGGGACTTTCGTAATCTTCTGTTATCCGAAAGCTATCATTTTATTCCTTTGAAAAGCGGGAAAGGAAACTTCCCCGTGTGTGCGGGAAAGGCTGACGATATTTGCCGAAAGGTTTTTGATGTACAGTACAAGACAGAAGGCGGATTCAAAACAAAGCTTGTCTATCAAAAAGCTTTCGATGACATTGATAAAGCACTTGAAGACTTCCGGCTAAAGATATACAGGAATGCGACCCCTGATTACCCGGAACGGGTTCCTGTTCTCGGCAATACTCATATAGTGGATTTTGAGCACAAATCAAGTGATGAGGGGAAGTAATGTTTTTCATTGATTTAAAACACGCCGGACAATCATGAATACAATGAAACCCTGCAAATCCTCATGGAACGCTGGTATTACGAAGTTGTAGAATTAAGGAGGCTTAGTATGTTACCATCCATACTTGCTAAACAACTGCAGCAAGGGCTGTCAGACTATATAGAAACAACATTCCCGATGACGAACCCATCTTTCCATGGGTCGTTAGAGAGAATGTTGAAAACACCGGATGCGGTTTTTCATGAACCGTATGCTGCAGTGCGCCTCCCGTTCCGCGTTGCGGAAGATGAAGATGATCGTTTTGAGTCAATACATTACCAGTTCAAGCCGTATGTCCATCAGCAGAGGGCTTTTGAGCGCTTAACCGGAAGTGATGGACGGTCTACACTTATCGCAACGGGCACCGGCTCCGGAAAAACCGAATGCTTCCTCTATCCGATTCTGGAATACTGCTATCAACATCGTGGTGAAAAGGGCATCAAAGCAATTATCATATATCCCATGAATGCGCTTGCTACAGATCAGGCAGGGCGTATCGCTAAGCTGATTTATAGTAGCCCGGAACAGAAGGGTAATGTTACGGTTGGTATGTATGTCGGCGGTGTTGACTCCGGTTCCGGCAGAGTAATGGGAGAAGACTCTGTTATTACAGACCGTGAGACCATGCGTTCTTCACCTCCCGATATTTTGATGACTAATTACAAAATGTTGGACTATCTGCTTGTCCGACCCGGCGATGCACCGCTTTGGGATGATAACAGACCGGATACGTTAAAATACATAGCAGTCGACGAACTACATACTTTTGATGGTGCACAAGGTACAGATCTTGCGTGCCTGCTTCGCCGTCTCAAAGCAAGGCTTTATACGCCACAAGGGTATCTCTGTTGCATAGGAACATCCGCAACAATGGGCTCCAAAGACTCTGCCGAAGGCATTCGTGAATTTGCGGAGAAGGTTTTTGGAGAGCCGTTTGAGAAAGATGCAATTATAACCGAGGATCGTCTCTCTGCCACAGAGTTCTTTGCTGGATATGAGCCATCGGATTTCACTGTGCCTACCCAAGAGCAAATTAATATACTAAACCAACTCGTTGATGAAGATAATGAACCGAAATACCTAAACGCCGCTGCGAAAGCATGGCTGATGGATGTAGCTGCAGAGGATATGACAACACCGGAAGCACGGCTTGCTTTGGGAAAGCAACTGATGATTCACAGCTTCTGTCAGAATATGCTTATACTTATGGACGGCAATTATATGCAGGCATCATACATTGCAGATGAATTGTCGACCAGATATCCTCAGATAAAAGAACTTGCTGATCCTATCGCTGCAGTCAATGCACTGTTAGCGTTGATTTCACATGCCCGTATCGGAACGGAAGCAAAGCTGCGGCCCTTCTTGACAGTCCAGATTCAGTTGTGGTTCCGTGAACTCCGTCGTCTTGTTGCCAAAGTCGCAAAGGGTGAGGATATTACATATGCTCTCTCTTCGGATCTGAACAAAAACCAGGCAAAGCACTATCTTCCGATAGTAAACTGCCGTGACTGCGGAGAAACCGGATGGGTATCCCTGAAAAATGAGCGTAGCGGTGTGGAGATTTCCGATATCCAGACTTTCTATAATTTATATTTCCGTTGTGACAGCAAAGTAATTATGATGTTCCCACACAGCCGTGAGGATAATATTCCGTACAATATGGCTCGTGGTGACCTTTGCCCGGAATGTCTGCACCTGAACATTACTAAAAACGATACAGACGAATGCGAATCTTGCGGAAGCGCAAAGCCGATTCCTATCGTTTTCCCGATTTCTCAGAACACCACCGGTTCCAAGGATAATAAACAGTTTGTTTGCCCGTTTTGTGGGAGTAGACGTGGCCTTGCTTTGATGGGTGTCCGTAGTGCGACGGCAATCAGTGCAAGTATTTCTCAGCTATTTGCATCTCAGTTCAATGATGACAAGAAGACACTTGCATTTTCTGATAATGTACAGGATGCGGCGCACCATGCAGGCTTTTTCAACGCCAGAACATGGCGATTTGGTCTTCGCAGTGCGATTCAACGTTACGCACAAAACGGCGGTGACGGAAAATCCCTTGCGGATTTCCAGGATGGTTTTATTGATTACTGGAAGTCTGGGTGGACTACGGAAGAATATGTTGGCAGGCTTATCGCCCCGAATATGGTCTGGATGAAAGCATATGAAGATATGACTGAATCCGGTACTTTCGGCACAGGGCGACTTGAAAAGAAGCTCCTGAAAGATATTGAACTACGTTCTAAGTACGAAATTATGCTGGAGTACGGGCTCTCCAGCCGTATCGGTCGTACCCTTGAAAAATCCGGATGCTCTACACTTGCGTTTGACACGTCTGAAATAGAAAAAGTCGCTGCCGTTGTTCAGGAGCGTGTTATTAATGAACTCGGTGCGCTAACAAAAACGAATACGGGCTTCTTTGAACGTATGGTATTGGGTTATGTAAATATTATGCGCCAGAACGGTGCCTTTGATGACCGTGCTTTCGATATTTATTCCGGTACCGGGCAGTCGTTTGACCTATCCAATAATCAAAAGACAAAAAGAGACTGGATGCCTGGAGTCCAGACCGGGCGTAATACTCCGAGGTTTATTTATGTACCCTCCAAGCCCGGACAGCGTATAGGTGCTTTTGACCAGCCAGCATCTCGTAAATACACAGATTGGCTTTCCGGCTGCACGGATGAATTTCTCATTGGCGAAGGCGTCTTTGACGACGTAGCTCTCATTATCTTTGATGAACTGAAGAAAGCCGGAATCATCGTCCAGCTTCCGGGAAATCCCGATTACACCGTATGGGCGTTAAGTAAAAAGCATATTTTTGTAACGACTGAGGTCAGGCAGTTCGTTTGCGATGACTGCGGTACCATGATGTCTGTTGCAGCTGAAAACGCTGATATTTGGGAGAACGCTCCATGTATCAGATCAAAGTGCGGGGGTCGTATGCACGATGCTCCTACTGCGTCTCTTGGGTATTACGGGAAACTGTATAGTACCGGAGATATGGTGAGAGTAGTAGCGCAGGAGCATACCGGTCTTCTGGAACGTGCTGACCGTGAAAAGGTTGAAAAGATCTTCAAGCGCAGCAGTTCAGAACAAAAGCCGTGGGATACGAACGTCCTTTCCTGCACTCCTACACTTGAAATGGGTATTGATATCGGTGACCTGTCCACAGTCATAATGTGTAGCGTACCTCCGGCACAATCGCAGTTCCTGCAGCGTGCCGGACGAGCTGGCAGAATCGATGGTAACGCGCTTACGATTGCCGTTGCAAACGCCAGACCGCATGATCTGTACTTCTATGCTGATCCTATGGATATGATTGCCGGTAAGGTGGAGCCGCCGACAGTATTTCTGCAGGCTTCCGCAGTTCTTGAACGTCAGTTCGTAGCCTATTGTATGGACTGCTGGATCAGACACGGCATTCCTGAAAAAGCCATCCCGGACAAAGTCAAGACCTGCCTGGCAAAGATAGATAAGCACTCACCGGATCGGTTCCCGTTCAATTTCCTGCAATATGTTCAGAATAATCTTTCCAGCCTTATCCGTACCTTTGTACAGATGTTCTCTTCGCAATTGGATGAGGATACGGTTGCTGAGTTGCGCACTTTTGCACAGGGCAGTAGACTTCAGAACAGCCCGATGCACATGAAGATATACGAGGCGTTTTCCGGTCTGAAGCTTCAGAGAGATGCTCTTGCTGCCAATATCAAGCAACTTTCGAAAATGATCAAGGACCTTGAGGCAAAGCCGCAGGACTCTTCTTATGCTGAAGAAATCAAAGAATTAAAGATTGAGCGCACAGCTCTTGGCAATGTTGTGCGTGCGATCAACAGCAAAGATATATTCAATTTCCTCTCGGATGAGGGACTGCTGCCGAACTATGCTTTCCCTGAAGCGGGCATCATTTTGAAAGCCATTCTTCGTAGGAAAGATGAAGAGTCTGCCATTGAGGAAGCTGAGGAGGAAAAGCCTCGCAGACAAAAGTATCAGAAGATGGTGTATGAATACAGTCGGAGTGCTGCATCCGCCATCAGCGAGTTTGCCCCGATGAACAGTTTCTATGTTGACGGAAGAAAGCTCACCATTGACCAGGTTGACCTTACAACCGCACAGACCGAATTGTGGCGTCTTTGTCCGAACTGTTCACATGCCCAGCAAGAGGTTCATAGTCAGGCTGTTGCCGCTTGTCCTCAATGCGGCAGCCCGGCATGGGCAGATTCCGGTCAGCTCAGAAGTATGCTGAAAGTCCATATGGTCTATTCCAACGATGACTGGAAAAACAGTCTTATTGGCGATGACAGCGATGACCGTTCGACCGTATTTTACACGAAGCAAATGCTTGTCGATGTGGATGAAGCTCATGATATATCCAAGGCGTATCGCATGGATAACGATGAATTCCCGTTTGGCTATGAGTTCGTTCGCAAAGCCACTATGCGTGAGATCAACTTCGGCGAAAGCGACATAGTTGGTGAACGGCTGATGGTTGCAGGTACAGAAGATGTTCGTAAAGGCTTCAAAATTTGTAAGCACTGCGGAAAAATTCAACCGTCAAGCGGGAAACCCGAACATACATATACATGCAAAGCGAAAAACGATCCCGCCGACAGTGATGATCCTTATGAAGAGTGCTTGTTCCTGTATCGCGAGTTTGCTACCGAGGCGCTTCGTATTTTGATTCCGGCAACTACTATGGACAGTACGACCGTTCGTCTGGAATCCTTTACTGCCGCATTTATGCTCGGCATGAAAGAGCGTTTCGGAAACGTTGATCATCTCCGCGCTACAGTCAGCGAAGTTCCCGTTGCGGATGCGGACTACCGGAAACAGTATCTTGTAATTTACGATTCTGTTCCCGGCGGCACAGGCTATCTGAAGCAGCTGATGCAAAGACAGGACTCTCTCGTAGACATCTTTGAAAAAGCACTCCATGTACTCGAAAACTGCACCTGCAAAGATGATCCGCAGAAAGACGGCTGCTACCATTGCCTATATGCGTATCGCCAGAGTAATCAGATAGGTCAGATCTCCAGGAAGACCGCTATCAGTCTTCTGAAGGCAATCATCAGCGGAAAAGAAAATATTGAAGAAATTCCTATGCTTGGTAATATCCCGGTAAACTCGCTGTTTGAAAGCGAACTGGAACGCCGCTTCATTGAGGCTCTTGACCGCATTCATACAGAAAACGGCTCTCTCAATCCGGTCAAGACTTTAGTAAACGGCATAGAAGGATACCGGATGAAAGCCGGGAATACAGTATGGGAAATCGAACCGCAGGTAGTGTTGGATGCTTCCTCTGGTGTCTCCGTGACATCCCGTGCAGATTTTGTTCTTTGGCCTGTCAGAGAGGCAGGTAAACGCAAACCTGTGGTCATCTTCACAGATGGTTTCCAGTACCATAAAGACCGCGTGGCAGATGATACCTTAAAACGAGAAGCAATCCTCAGGAGCGGTAAGTTCCGAGTGTGGATTCTGAGCTGGAAAGATGTTCAGTCCGTATTCCAGGCGCAGGGAGATTATGCTACACAGACACTCACTCCGCAAAGTATGCCTTCCGGAGCACTGATGTATCAGCCTTCTGTAGCAAGCTGGCATGCAGAGGAACTGCATACAGATAAGTTGTCTCCTATGGAGCTTCTTGTAAAATATCTTGAAATGGATAATGCAGAGGACCTTTTTACGGCTCATGCGAAAGCATATGCATTTTCGCTCCTGGAGCCGAGGAAACGAACAGATGCTCATGCATTTGGAGCGTGGAAGAACATCGTTGAATCCATTACGGATGCACTGAACAGTCAAACCGATTCTTTTGTACAGAATGATACTGTTTTCGGAGCATGGTCTCCGAGGCAAAGCAGTTCTCATGTGTCGATTTATTCAGGGGTTTCCGCTTCGGAAATGAAGGTAAAGAAAACGAATGCAGAGGTATCCGTGTTTGCTACGCTTCTCGACAGTGAGGATACCCGTACCGATAAATATGAGGTTGAATGGAACGGTTACTGGCAGTTCTTTAATGTAATGCAATTCCTTGGTTCTTTTGCTGCTGTGACTGCCAACGGACTGGCACAGAATATTTATGACGCCATACCGGTTGTGGCTGACAGCAACCATGCCTCGGCAGTATCCGGACAGGCTGTAAGCAGTGAATGGGCAGATACCCTTGAATACATCAACGATTCGGCAAAGGCGATGGCGGATAAGATGATTGCCATCGGCGTTCCGGTACCGTCTTCCGTTGGATTTGAACTGGAAGACAATATGGGAGCGGTTATTGCCGAAGCAGAAATGGCATGGGAAGAAAGAAAGATTGCTTACCTGCTTCCTGAGCAGGAAGAATATCGTACAGTATTTGAAAATCAAGGCTGGGCTGTTATTACTGACTGCACAGAACTTGCAATCACCATCTTTGAAGGGAGGAATAGTTAATGGCAACAGTCGCAATATCATCCGACTTTTTGACAGCGTTTGCTGCGCTTCCGCGTCATGTACAGGGTAAAGTCACGGACTTCGTTAATAAGTTCCGCAATGACCCCACCTCTCCCGGTATTAACTATGAAAAAATAAATGATGCCGCAGATAAGAAAATGTGCTCTGTGCGGATAGATGACACGTATCGCGGCATTGTTGTTCGTCAGCAGGAAACCGGCGTATACCTTCTCTTATGGGTTGATCACCATGATGAAGCATACGGCTGGGCCAGACGGAAAAAGTGTGAGGTAAACTCTGCTACCGGCAACATTCAGGTTTTCGATATCCAGCATGCAAACGATGAAGTGCAACCCATTGCACCCGAGTTCTGCCTTTTCGCAGAATATTCTGACGAAGAATTGCTGAAAATCGGTGTGCCTGAAGAACAGCTCACCTTTGTAAAAAACATTCCTCACCTGACTGATTTCTATGCAAGTAAGGATCTGCTGCCGGAAGATGCTTATGAAAATCTGGAATGGCTTGCAAATGAATTCCCCATCGAGGATGTTCTGGCCATGATAGAGGAAAACAAAAAAAACGCCACCAATACAGACAACCTGGGAGAGGCGCTGCAGACGGCTGGCAGCCAGAAATCGTTCGTCGTTGTCGATGGCGAAGAAGAACTTCTGCGTATCATGGCAGAGCCGCTTGAAAAATGGAGAGTATTTCTACATCCCACTCAAAGGCGCATTGTTGAAAAAAACTGTTCTGGTCCTGCCCGAGTCCTCGGCGGAGCAGGTACAGGAAAGACCGTGGTTGCAATGCACCGCGCCAAGTGGCTTGCATCGAAGCTTGGTGAAAAGCAGTCGATCCTTTTCACAACATTTACCGCAAATCTGGCGGCAGACATCAAGGAAAACCTCCGCAAAATATGTACGACCCAGGAACAGCGGCATATCGAGGTCGTTAATCTTGATGCGTGGGTTTCACAGTATCTCCGTGAGCAAGGCTACAACTCCAATATTGTGTATGATGATACTCTTTCTGGTATTTGGGAAGAAGCTATTGCCCTCGCAGGTGATACAAGCGGACTAACGGCACAGTTTTATGCTGAGGAGTGGGCAAAGGTTGTTGCTTCACAAGATGCATTTACACAGGATGCATATCTGAAAGCTTCCCGGCTTGGCCGTGGTACAAGGCTCGATCGTAAAAAACGCGTGCAGGTATGGCACGTTTTCGATGAATATCTAAACATCCTCCGTGACAGAGCAGTCCGCGATGTCGATACCGCATATTACGAATGCAGAAAGATTGCGGAAAAGAATCTTCCGAATGCTGTATTCCCTCATATTGTGATTGATGAAGGCCAGGACTTGAGTCCCAACGCCTATCGCTTGCTTAGAGTACTTGCCGGGCCGGAACATCAGAATGACCTGTTCATCGTTGGCGATACACATCAACGCATTTATAAAAATAAAGCTACACTCTCCAAGTGCGGTATCAAAGTGCGTGGCCGGAGCAGTTATCTGAAAATCAACTACAGAACCACAGAAGAAATCAGGAAATACGCATTTGCGCTTTTGAAGGGTATTCCGTTTGACGATCTGGACGAGGATTATGATGACGGAAAAGTATGCCAATCCCTAACACACGGAGATATGCCGACCGTTCAGAACTTCAAAGATGCCGCTGGTGAATGTGCGTATATCGTGTCCGAAATAAAGGCTCTCATTCAAAGCGGTGTTGATGCAAAGAGTATCTGTGTGGTTGCCAGAACCCATAAGCTTTTGAACGATTACACAGCACAACTGACGCAGGCAGGACTTCGTGTATATGAGATTAAGCGCAGCAAGGTCGATGACCGCAATTACGATGGCATTCGTGTCGCGACGATGCACCGTGTTAAGGGTCTTGAATTCTCCTATATGTTTGTGGCAGCAGTAAACAAACGCATCGTTCCGCTTGCTTCAGCAATAAATCATACAGATGCCCCATCGGAAGCGGAATCCATTACCGCTGAAAAGTGCCTTCTTTATGTCGCTCTTACGCGAGCACAGAAAAGAGCATATATTACATGCTATGGTACGCCATCTGAATTTTTGGAATAACGGAGGAGATATTTGATGTATATTCTCATTTCCGATTTTTACTATCAGAGTAACCCTAGCTATTTTTCCGCCCGGGGAGAATGGCTTGAACGTATAAAAAAGTATTATCCGAACTATGCTGATATTTCCACTGATGATGTCGAGGAAATATTGCTCTATTCATCGAAAAAGGCTGATGCTGGGTTGTACGCGAAAACTATTCGCTGCGCGGAGTATTCGGCAGACGAGAATTATCTTCGGATTAACTATGGCGATGTATTGTCTGACTCAGAAATGAACTGTGATTTTGTGAGAAAAAATATCTATACAATTCTTCGGCGAAAAAGAATTCTTACCGGAAACGAATTTGCACCCTCCGTTGTTTTCCTTGATGATATCCGGGATTATAAGTATGTTAAAAACGGAGGTAACAAAAATCTGGTCAATCAGAATTTGCTGGATAAACTAACAGGGCTTGTTAGTAATAATGATTGGATCGGAGTTTTAAAATGCTGTCCTCGAGCTAATCTTATTGAAAATGATAAAATATGGAACGATCCGGAATGCCTGTCAAAACTTGCTTTTTCCCTGAGCAAACTGGCAATGAGAAGCATGAAACACCCATCAGCACAGGACTTGCAGCGTAAGGAAGAAAACACAGCTTTCTTTTTCAAAGTCTGTGAGCGCTGTATTGAATTGGATCCATACAGCAGTATGCATAAGAGTACGCTGGCTTATTTCCTCTATGACCGATATAAAACTGGCTGCCGCCAGGAGGATTTTGACAGGGCAAAAAGCCTGTATGAAGAGTTGATAGACACCTCTACATACAGTTTCAAAGAACAATATAGATATGCAAATCTGTTGAGAAAACATTATGAACTTCCGGATAACCGTTTCAGTCCTGAGTTCTATAAGGAATTCTCACGGGTTATCAGGCAGTATGAAATTGTAATAGAATCATACGAGCAATTATCTGAAAAAGAAAAGAAGAATCAGAAGAACAACTATCGAAAAGCGCTTTATCAATATGTCGGACTTCAATATGATCGGCAAATCGGCCGCTACTGGGATATATATTTCGATCATAACTTCCGTGGAGATGATGTTCCAGATTATATGATAGATAATCAGGCTGCAGATCTTATTAAAAGGTGTGTATTCTATATTGATTCTGTTAAGGAGATGAGCCCGGATGTCCCAACCGCTGAAAACATCAACGAGAAGCCCGGTTATTTCGACATCCGCTATAGGGCGGCTCAGCTGACAATGGCAAAAGGTTACTGGCTCCTATTACAAAACTATCCTTCGGAAAAGTATCTGCCGTTCTTTGATGTGGCCGTAGAAATGTTAACTTCTGCACTGGCTATAGCAAGACAACTGAGAAATGATGGTGCCCGTTTTATGTTCCCGGATCATATCAAGTTTCCTTTGGCAATCTGCTATTATTTAAAAAACAAGCCAAACGAATGTAGCAGATGCTTTGAGCGTGCACAGCCATGGATGCAATTCGAGCATGCTCGAATCTGTTTACTTCAGGGCAATATTGGAGACGCAATCGATATTTTGGAGCAAATACCAGAAAAAGATTTGTGTAAGCGAAAGGCCAACGACCTGCTCAAACAGATAAGAGGAGAAATATGAATACATCGTCCATTGAATCGAAAATTGAATATCTGTCAGATATCCCGGAAACCATACAGCGCGGTTTACTTGACCTGTTTAGTATTCGTACCATAGACGAACTGACACAAGAAAAGAAGTCGCTTTTGAAGAATAGTATTGCACAGCTTTTTTCTACAACTGCGCTGACTGAATATGATGAATATTGTCGTGCATATGCGCTATACTACTTACCCGTAAACATGCAAAAGATCTGGCGTCCGCTTTTGGACTTGACGATTACCGACAGCCTTGAACCATCTTGCCGTGTTCTTGAATTAGGTTCCGGGCCGGGCTCAGCAACGATTGGGCTGATTGAGTTTTACAAGTATCTGGCATACGACAACTATTCGACAGAGTTTTACATAGATATCACGGTTGTAGAACGTGAATCCGCGTTTCTAAGAATCTTTGATTTGCTTATGGAACAATATACTCGTTCTCTGCCATCCAATCTCAACGTCTCAATAAAAACGATAAATGCTGATGCAGTTGATTTTCTCGACCATAATGAGAATAGTGACTATAACCTCATTATTGAGAGTAACATGCTTAACCCCAATGAACATATATCTGTTTACTATCTGGAAGGTATAGCTCATAATTTGATAAGAGCCCTAGGAAAGCATTCTAGTCTTATTTTTATCGAGCCAGCTAAACAGGGACTTACTGATTTTCTTAGAACAATAAAAGCTATTTTGCTGCGCGAAGGTTTGTGCTGCTACAGTCCGTGTTGCTGTGAGAACCAAATATGTGGTCAATTCGCGTCTGCGCAGTTAAATATCAAAGGGATCAGTTTATGCAAGAAATTGTATGAAAACGATATTATTACCCGTCTGCCGGACTATCATGCGTTTGAGTATGCTGTGTTCCGTAACGATACGCTTCAAAAATACGATTACTCAGGATCAGACAGCATTTTATGTGACCTTCGTAATCATGGTGGAGAGTTAATCAGTTTTAAGGCTTTCGTATGTGCAATTGCTCATCCGGACGATGATGTATTCGCTCTGAAAGTATGTGATGGAAACATCCCAGAAAACAAATCTGTATGGATGAACATACCAAGAAAGTCACTTCTTGAGCCTCAAATTAATACCCTTACCTGCGGAAGGGGTGGCATGATTGATATCAAAAATGCCGTTGTTGAGGCGCCGAACAAACTTGGCGTTTGCCGCAAAACCAGAATAAGGATATATAAATAACTATGATTTTAAGTGTCAGCAGAAGAACAGATATTCCGGCGTTTTACACGGAATGGTTTATGAATCGAATACACGAGAAATATGTTCTGACCAGAAATCCAATGAATTATCATCAGGTCAGCCGGACTCCTATTACACCGGATGTAGTGGACTTCATTGTGTTCTGGTCGAAAAATCCAGCACCATTACTTCCTTATTTGGATGAAATAGGTAGGGATTATCCGTTCTATTTTCAGTTCACACTTAATCCTTACAATCAAGATCTTGAACCAAATCTCCCTGCACAGGAGGAAAGAATTGATACTTTCCGACGCATATCTGAAATCTATGGGAAAGAGCGGGTAATATGGAGATATGACCCAATCATACTGTCACAGAAATATGATTTGTCATGGCACATGGATCAGTTTGAAAGACTTGCTGACAGGCTATTTCTATACACAGATACATGCGTTTTCAGCTTTGTTGATATCTACGATAAAATTAAGAGCAACCTTGCTGCGGCTGAATACATGTCAATTACTTCCGTTCAGGAAGAGAACTTTGCCAGGTGCTTTTCAGTGATTGCTTCAAACCGTCAGATCAAACTTAAGACCTGTGCAGAAGATATTGAGTTGGATCAATTCGGAATTGAGCACTCATGCTGCATTGATTCTGATTTAATTGAACGGATTACGGGATACAAGCTTTCTGTGAAAAAAGATAATACGCAGAGAAGTCAATGCCACTGTGCTGAAAGTATCGATGTTGGTCAATACAACACATGTAAGCACATGTGTAAATACTGCTATGCGAATTACAGCATAGCAAGCGTTAAAAACAGCTATGCCAGACATGACCCTAAGTCACCTTTGCTTATTGGAAATCTTGAGGCAAATGATAAGGTGAATGAACGAAAAGTTAAGAGTTTTAAGCAGGATCAGCTTTCTCTTTTTTAATTTTTGCTTACTTATGAAGAATAGGCGTGTTTGGCGTTAGAAAAGTAGAGCTCAAAATTCAGTGCAGAAGACATATTCTTCGTTTTACTTTTACCTATTTTAAAGAACACGATTTCGATCTGAACGAAGAATTATCTGGTACAAGATTGGGGTTTGAATTGGCCAGCTTGCCGGAGGAGTATATGGAACGCACGGTTGAAAATAGTACATTATTAAACCGGATTACGGAACTTGAACAGGAAAATTCTTATCTCAAAACGCTCCTGCAGAATGCCGGCATAGAATATGCGCTGTCGATTGTAGGTGGTGTATCTGAGGCTGAACCGATTTTTGTTCCGGACCAGGGTTCCCGCATCATACCGGAAGAAATCACGCGGAATCACGCGAGGCAGTTTTACTCGTACTTCTGGGGACGCATAGACGTTTACAGCAAGCGCTCTCAGAATAAAACCACAGGAAAAGCAGGCTATTATCCGCAGTGTGATAATTTCTGGAGGCACGGCGTTTGTCCGAAAGTATCCGGTGTTAAGGTGAAATGCAAGGATTGTAATAACCGATGCTGGACCAAACTGGAAGGCACCCAGATTGAGAATCATCTGCGTGGATTGCGAGAAGACGCGTCTGATGTTATTGGCATCTATCCACTTTTTCCGGATGGAACTTGCCGTTTCCTTGTCTTTGATTTCGATAATCACGATAATGGTGCAGACGAACATGACTACGCCAATACCGATAACAGCTGGATTGGCGAGGTGAACGCGCTGCGTGAAATCGGCAAGCAGAATGGGATTCCTATGTTGGTTGAGCGTTCCCGCTCGGGTAAAGGCGCTCATGTTTGGATATTCTTCGATTCTCCAGTTTCTGCGGCCCTTGCCAGAAAATTCGGATTTGCGCTTTTGGATAAAGGCGCTGAATCCGTCAACATGACTTCGTTTCGGTTTTATGACCGGATGCTTCCTGCACAGGATTATCTTGAGGACGGTGAGCTTGGTAACCTCATAGCATTGCCTCTTCAAGGGCAGGCACTTAAACAGGGAAACAGTGCCTTTATCGATGAAAATTGGAATGCGTATCCGAATCAGTGGGCCACGTTGCAAAAGATGGAAAAGCTGTCTGCTGCAAAGATGGACGATCTGATGTTTTCCTGGAACATCGCGATGGAAGATAATCCTTCAGATAACATCGATACCGCTGAAACTGACACCACAAAACCGTGGGAAAGAAGCAAACGGCTACACAAGGAAGATGTATCCGGCAAAGTATCCATTACCGTTTCAAATCTTCTTTACATATTAACAGACAACCTGAAACCGCGGATTCAAAACCAAATCAGACGGATTGCGGCTTTTTCGAATCCGGTATTCTTCCGCAATGATGCCATTGGCTTATCGAATTATACTAACTCAAGGTACATCTACCTTGGCGAAGATGACGGCGACTATATTTGCATTCCTCGGGGATTACTTGAACAGCTGACTGAGAAATTGAAAGCCGCAGGGATCCTGTTTATGATTACAGACAAACGCTGCAACGGTACTGCAATTAAAGTGGAATTTACTGGAGAACTGAGGGTCAGTCAGAAAAAAGCAATTGACGCGCTTATGAAATACGACAACGGTATTCTGAGCGCAGCGACCGCGTTCGGTAAGACCGTGGCCTGCGGCAATCTGATTACCAAACGGCGCGTCAACACGCTGATTCTTCTTGAATCATCATCTCTGATTGAGCAATGGGAGAAATCACTTTCCACATTCCTTGCGATTGACGAGGAGTTGCCGGAATATAAAACGAAGACTGGACGCACCAAGAAACGCAAAAGCATAGTTGGTGTTATTCAAGGAGCCAAGGACACATCCACCGGCATCGTAGATATTGCTATGGTAGGCTCATTGTATAAAAAGGGGGAACTTCACCCACGGCTGAAGGATTACGGAATGGTGCTCGTTGATGAATGCCATCACAGCGCCTCCGCCACCGTCAGCAGAATCCTGCGGGAAATTCCCGCGAAATATGTTTATGGCGTAACGGCCACACCTTTCCGCGGCGATGGCCTTGAGAGAATAAATGAGATGCTGCTTGGGCCGGTCCGCTTTGAATATACTGCAAAGGAAAAAGCTGAAGAGCAAGGCATTGACCATCTGATTGTGCCACGTTTCACGCGCGCGGTCAGTCCTCACGGTCGGGATAAGCTCCATATTAACGAGGCTTATGAAATCATCCGTAACAACGAGTTCCGAAATGAGCAAATCGTTGATGATATCAAGGAATGTATCGCGGCAAAGCGCACTCCGGTTGTCCTGACTCGTTTCACCGACCATGCAGACGTGCTCTACGAATTGCTCAAGGGCTGCGCGGACAATGTATTCTTGCTGACTGGTAATAAATCAAAAAAAGAACAGAGAGGGTTGCGCACTCAAATGGACGCAGTCCCGATTGCCGAAACGCTCATACTGATTGCCACCGGGCAACTAATCGGAGAAGGCTTTGACTATCCGAGGCTGGATACATTGATTATGGCAGATCCGGTTGCGTGGAAAGGTGTCGTGGAGCAATATGCCGGCAGATTGAACCGTGACTTCGAAGGTAAGCAGAATGTCATGATTTATGACTATATCGATGCCAACATTCCCGTGTTCGACAATATGTATGCTAAGAGGATGAAGGCGTATAAGCGCATCGGTTACAAGCTTTACGATGATAATCCTGTTGGAAAGCAATCTGTGAATGCAATATTCGATTCCGACAGCTATAGTCCTGTATATGAACAGGATCTAAAAGAGGCGCTCAGCGATATTGTTATTTCGAGTCCTACGCTTGGCAAGCGCAAGGTTATGCGAATGCTGAAATTACTGCGTGAACGGCAGGACGCCGGCGTTAGAGTGACAATTGTTACCTGGCATCCAAATGCGTATATATATGGTTCCGATGAACATCGGATTGAGTTGATGGAGGATTTACGCAACGCCGGTATAAACATTCAACTCGTAGAAGACAACTGCGAGCACTATGCCGTTATAGACAATAAGATCGTATGGTACGGCAGTATGAATCTTCTATCCAAGGATGATGTTGAAGATAACATTATGCGCGTTGTGAGCGAGCGGATTGCCGCAGAGCTGTTGGAGTTGACCTTCAAGAAAGGAAATCAGCTTCAGCAGTATGCATTGCCTTTGGAATAATGGAAAATGCACAGCCCCCGGATTAATCTGTGCATTGTATCAATTTGATGTGCCTCACACAAAATTAAAATCTCTATAAACCGCTAAAAATAATTATTAGCGGTTTTTTATTGCATTTAGATAATCCCAATAAAATATAAAAGCGCAAGTACCCAAACCATATAATAGTTCAATTTTCAGTTTGGTGTGACAAATCCATAATTACAGAGCTGGCAGTAAAAAT
>JAAYNF010000092.1 GCA_012520975.1 Clostridiaceae bacterium
CTTGAGAACATCCAAATCCTGATAGCTGATCATTAGTCTTATTCCTCATTATGAACCACGGAATACACGGAAAGTTTTTTTGTTTTTGTGATATGAAAGCCGTTCATCATACATTCCCCGGTGATTTACGCTTGCTGGCAGATGCTAATGCTTTTAGAATAAAGTTTGTGTCACGAGAATTCAAATAACAAAAGGACTGCGGAGCAACCTTGCAACTAGTCAGTTCAGAGATTTTCAGCGGTATGGATAATTCATAAACACTGCCCAGTGCAAAAGCCCCTGCATGTTTATGCCCGGAAAAATAGTCAGTGTAAAATTTGTAAGTGATACCGGAACCGTAAGAGGTATCCGTCCAAATCTTAGACGGAGTGTCAACTAAACGCCCAGCAACTTCTGCAACAGCTACCACCCTTTTAGTTGGAGCAGTGCAGTACAACACTAAATGCGAAATAGCCTGCACCGGCATAATTTTTCGATACTCAAACACCTTGGTACCAGAAAGAATACCAGCAACAAACTCAGGAAGAATGGAAATTAATATGGCGTTACTCATTGGAACTCCTATTCCTGAGAATTTAATAAGCCGTCTTGAACGACTTTAGTCAGGAATTCAAGAAGATCGTTGGCTCTTCTCAGAATTTCTCCAAAAACCGCTACTAAAGAACCGGATGTGACGCCAAACTCATCAGCTATTTTTTGATAATCACTTCCTTTCCTATGAGCTACTCCCGTTGACCTGAGATTTTGAAGCTTACGTAGAAAATCTATATGTTCTTCATAGCTGTTTATATTGAGAAGTTGAAAAACTTTCTCCAAGCGACTAATGCTTCCTTTGATGTTGGGTCTGTCTTTATCTGGAATTAATTTGTTGAGCTGTTTCTCATTAAGAGAGTCAACCAGTATTTTGGCAAGAGACAATATTAACTCATCAAATTCACTTTGCTCTTCAGTAGCCGGAATTCGAATAGACGACAAGTGGTGTGAGTCTTCTGGGCGAAAAGGGAGCAGTAATTGCCATGTAAGTATTTTCGTGCAGGCATCATTGAGGGCATTGTAACGCCCTTTGAAAATATGGTCAAGTTGATTAGAATCAGTAAATTCACCCAAAATTTGTCTTTTGTAATATACATCACTTATTGTGCCCTCGGGTGCTATGTTATGACTTTTCCAATGCAATTGTTCTTCGTAAGGCAAGGTACATCCCAAATCTCCAAGCCAAACACAAACTTTATCTAAATGGTGATTATCAATCTGTAGTCCCCACAACGAGCCACAGCGAAGATAGTTATCCTCAACCGAAAATTTGCTGGGCTTTCTATAATATTTATCCAACACCTCTTTTCGAAAATGCACCGGTGTGAAATAGTTAGGGGCTTCCGGATTGGCTGAGTATGTAATGTTATCGCCATCGTCATTAACTGCGATAATAAAATCAGCATATTGATCCGACTCCTCTTGCGCAAATCCCCACATGCCGCTTTGGGATTTTGGAAGCGGGGCAATCATCTTTTTACCAAGCAACCTGCTATAACCATTGACGTTGGCACAACGAATATCTCCAAAACCCAAAGCCCAACACTCTGATTCATTATGAACCACTTTGTTGTCAGCTAAAGACAGACCGAGTTGTTCGAGTGGTTGTTGGGAATATTCACGGTAATAAAACTGAATCGCCAGATGCATTTCCTTAATGGCCAGAAATTGACGAATCTCTTTAAGGCGAATTTGTATTTCGTGTTCTCTGAGAACAGCAACCACCTCTTCAACGCCATTATCATCGATCTTAATATACTTATTTTCTTTGGTATCATGGAAAAGATTGTGAAAGAGGCGGAATTCCTCATTAATTTCTTTATAACTAGGACGTATTCCATGAAATTCGCGATCAAATATCAGGGGCTCAATTCCCCGATCTGATCCGTAGCGATAATAGGTCGGAACATCGACACCATTTTCGTAATGAACAATTGCTCTAGGTTTACCATCGTCATGTGATAAATCCCAAGCGGTATTAACCAAACATTTCTTAACTTCAGAATTAGGAATCAAAGCGCAATAAATACCATGATTATGATGTCCTTCAGAACTATCAGAATAATAAACCGTAACCATCTCATTCATTAGGGTTTTCTTAAAGATCTTTTCCAGATTCTGCTCTTGCATGAGACGTATCTTGTCTTGTCTTTGAGTCATATTAAACCTCTTTGTGTTGGTCAATGATTTCGGGTTTGATTCGCCATTCGCCGGTGAGCATTTTCTGCATTAGACCGCGCTTCTGGGCTTTGTATTTGTCCGCAAGCTGTTTCAGTAGGTCAATTTCGTGTTGAACTGTGGTCAATGCTTCTGCAATTTGTTCTTGTTCCTCCGGCAGAGGCCAAAATACGCGTAAGTTCTTCATATCTTTCGAATAAACATGTGGCTGTGCTCCCCCTGACTGAAGAGCATAGATTTTATGCTGTATTGATTTAAGGGTAAAATAAAGAAATTTTGTCGCCCCTTCCACTGAGTAAAGCACATTACAATCAGATGCCCATATTGGGTAATCGTGGTACCACACGAAACCTGCATATGCGCCAGATGCACTTACGGTAATCGTGGGCATTGTATGTGTCGGTCGATTTGTAAAATATGCGTATGTCTGACCGCCAGCCACAACCGGGATGTCGCCTTTAATAATAGATTTTTTTGTTAAAGCCTTGCCTTTCTCGACGTTAATTTCTTTGCCAAACAAATCCCCCAGCCGCACCTTTTTCCGTGTATTCCGTGTGTTCTGTGGTTCTGAAATTAGCTTCCTCAACAGCCATTGAAACTTTTTTCCCTTCGCCTGAATCAACCGTTCAGTTTTCTCAATGGCCTCATCCCAGGTGGATAGCAGGTCGGCAATAGCCTTTTGTTCGGGGAGCGGTGGGAGCGTGATAGGCATTTTTGATATTATTTCGGTATTCAGATTCAGCATTGTCTGACCGAGAGCGTTTCTTTCAAGCCATTTACCAACAGAATCCAATTGCAAATACTGATGTAAATAACCTGGAAAGACACCGTTTTTCATTCTGGCTCTAAGACAGCCACTGCCGCATATCCAGCTATTGTTTTCATCACGAGCAACACCAATCCGCCGTAAATCCCCCCTCCTTGGAAAGATTATATCGCCGGAAATTATTTTATGTTTTTTTAGCTTCCGTGCTTTGGTTTCAGAAATTCTAGCAACAGTCTCGCTTGAAAGAAATCCTCCAAGAATATCTTTCGGCATAACGACAGGAATACCGACATCCACATATTCCTCGGCTTTCAGTTGGCTCCCAAATGGACCTGTTTGAATTCCTTCGGGGATAGCAATATCCTCAAGAAGAATTTGATTGTATGGTCTACTCATCGTTGAATCTCCCTGAGTTCGTCGACCATTTTGTTGGCGTCGACGAAATGGTTGAAGCAGATTGTGCAACAAAGCATGCACGTCAACCTCGATGTGTTCAAAAAACGGCAAAAAGTATACACGTCGCAAGCGACCTGTATATATTCAGCGGGAAGTTGAACAGTTCCTTTAACTGCTTAACCCCCAGTTCCTCCAGTTTTTCCGCCATCTTTGCTTGTGCTACCTCTGACATTTTTTCATAAATCTTTGGGTATCGGATATTAGTCACGACTATTTATTCCTTTGGGAGTTCAGATTCTTTAATCAATTTTCTCTCAGCTGATTTGACACGTCTTTCCAGTTTTTTGATGTCTTCTTCGGGGGGGAGGTTTTCTGGTTCTATTCCGCGTTTGCCGAGCATATCGCGAACACTGGTATTATTCTGTACATGTTCGTCAGTGATTGCTCGTTCACCGTAAAGATCATTCTGCCGTACATTGTAATTGGTGATTTCCGTGGCCAGGTTTTTAGCGGCAATAGTTACAGTTGGAAGAAAGTCAGCCAATGGTCGATTAGAGGGTGTTTTCAACCTGATTTTCATCTGTGCTGTGGTATGTCCTCCAAACAGAGCGGCATCGCCCTTGGAACGGATTCGTCCAAAACCCTGATCGTCCACACCGCGTTCATAGATATTTTGGGATAACTCTGTTTCCGACTCAACCAGCCTCTGTCGTGCCTGAAGGCGTTCCCGCAATAAAATATGTTCTTCAATTAGTTCCTGTCTTCTTGTTTGTAAAGCGAAATAAGTCTGCGCAAAAGCTATTTCGAGTTTACGGGGATCTCCGTTTTGTGCGATAAGATAACAAGCATATCGGGTGAGCATGATATCTTCAATCATACGTTCTGCCCCTGAGCCAATTTGAACCATTTTGTTGACGCCAACGAAATGGTTTTGGACCGTAGCTCCGGCATTCTGCGCTGACTCCTTGGCTTTTTCAATAACTTTCAGAAAATTACGCCAATCGGTGTATCCCAAGAGTCCTTGCAGGTCGCGAGCATACCAAAATTCGATATTTTCATTCTGTACCTGCTGGATAACCGCATTAAACGAGCCGGTAAGCTCTAGGATTGTTTTTTTATCCATTACGCATTTCTCCTGTTGATTTCCCCCAGCTTCTCCGCCATCCTCACCCGTACTTCTGCCAGTTCTTTTTCCAGGGCGTTTATTTCTGCCTGTACCGCGTCGATATCGATTTCTTCTTCCTCTTCGAAGGTATCTACGTAGCGGGGGATATTGAGGTTGAATTCGTTTTCCTTGATTTCGGCGACGTCAGCGACATGGGCGTATTTTTCTTCTTCGGCCCGTGCGGTATAGGTTTCCATGATCCTGTCGATATGCTCTTCTGCGAGGGTGTTCTGATTTTTGCCCGAGACAAACTCACGGCTGGCGTCGATGAAAAGGACGTTCTTGCATTCTTCACGGGCGCCGCCCCTTTCACGGGCGCGGTCAAAAACCAGGATTGCCACCGGAATATTGGTGGTCTGGAACAGGTTGCCCGGCAGGCCGATGACGGCATCAAGCAAATTTTCCTCGATCATCTTCCTGCGGATACGACCTTCAGCCGCTCCTCGGAAGAGCACGCCATGGGGAACCACTACGGCAACCCGGCCCTCTTTTTCCAGAGCGACTTCCACCATGTGGCTGATAAAGGCCCAGTCGCCTTTGCTCTTAGGCGGCACCCCGCGCCAGAAACGGTTGTATTGATCGCTTTCGGCATTTTCAGCGCCCCATTTATCCAGCGAGAACGGCGGATTGGCCACTACGCAATTGAATTTCATCAGCCGATCATTCTCCACTAAAAGCGGACTGTTCAGGGTGTCGCACCATTCAATGCGGGCGCTGTCAAAGCTATGCAAAAACATATTCATGCGGCAAAGCGCCCAGGTGCTGCCGTTGGACTCCTGACCGAAGAGGGCGAAGTTGCGCTTTTCCTGGGCGTTCTTGGCATTGCGCGCCACCTCGTGTGCAGTCTGGATCAAGAGTCCGCCTGAGCCACAAGCCGGATCACAGATGCGGTCGCCGGGCTTAGGGGCGGCCAGCCTGGCAACCAGTTCGCTGACTTTCAGCGGAGTAAAGAACTCGCCGGCCTTTTTGCCGGAATCCGCAGCAAAGCGCTCGATTAGATAGATGTAGGTATTGCCGATGACGTCCTCGGCCACCCGGCTGGGACGCATATCCAATTGCGGCTTGTTGAAATCTTCCAGCAGCTGCTTGAGACGGCGGTTGCGATCCTTGGTTTTCCCGAGGTTGGCTTCGCTATTGAAGTCGATATTGCGGAAGACTCCTTCGATCTTGCTCTTGTTGCTCTCTTCAATGTGATCGAGTACAATATTGATCAGCTCGCCGATATTGGCGGCGGAGCGGCGCTCATAGAGGCTGTAGAACGTGGCGGGGAATTCATCCAGCAGCGTCTCGATGCCAGTTTCGTCATTCTTTTCGCTGAGCCGCACCATCGGGAGAACAAAACGCTCGCGCTCGAGCTTGCGGCGGATGCGGGCATCGTCATCGCCGTGCAGTTTCCGATATTCTTCGTAGTGATCCTGCCAGACATCGGAGATGTATTTCAAGAACAGCATCACGAGAATATAGTCTTTGTACTGCGCCGGATCAACAACGCCCCGGAAGGTATCGCAGGCCGCCCAGGCCGCATTATTAATATCTTTCTGATCAATCTGGTTCATGACAATACTCCTAATTTAACCACAGAACACACGGAATACACGGAAAA
>JAAYNF010000093.1 GCA_012520975.1 Clostridiaceae bacterium
ACTCATTGATCGCATACGTAACGCCGCTAAGTGAACCCGCCTTCTCTTTGACTTTGTAAGTTTTGGTTCCCACGTCAGACAGGGTGTAGTTCAAGTTAAAGCTGAAGCTGCCGTCGTCCTGGTTGCTTACGGTCTGTAGGAGAGTTGAGCCTTCGTACAGTTCAAACTCAAACTCGCCGGCTGACAAACCCCTGCCGGTCAGCGTCTTCTTACCGGACAGAGCCAGACTGCCGGTCGCCTGATATGGAACAGTAATTGTAACCGTAGCTACATTACTTACATATGCACCCGCGTCATCTTTGCTGACAAGCTTATATGTGAAATCAACAGTATATGTGGTTTTTCCCGGATCAGCCGGACGGGATTGATTCGGCACATAAGTAAACTTGCCTGTTTCATAATTGAAGCTTGTAATCTCACCTTCGCCTTCTCCGAGCGGATCAACAATAACAATTTTATAGTCTTGAACATCTCGGTCTGACAATGGCGTATAGTCGTTACCCGACCGATCGTCATAAGGCTTGTTGTCAATTTTTTGGTTATTGTCATTATCCAGAATCGTATTCGGGATCTCATAAGGATTGACATTGTCGGGTGTGGTATATGAATCGTCCTTCGCAGTTGGTTGCGCTTTGATTTCAGGAATTGGGAATGTCCGATCCGCCAGTGTATTCGGATCACCCTCTCCCATATAGTGATCTGAGTAGGTCAAAACAGCACTTTCGTTTGTGTCGATAATACCGTAATAACCTTCCTTCAACTTAAGTGTATACTGATTTTCCGTCTTACCGTCCATTAAATTGCCGATTGTCCACTCAATTTTTGTGGTTCCGTCTGGCATTGGTGTCGCAACCATATCCGGTCCCAGATTGGAAACACTAAAATATTTAGGGACAATGTCGGTCACGACAGCATTGTTAGCAATTTTGTCAACTATCGTTTTGCCTATGCCGATATATATATCATCAATATTACTGGATGGTGAGCTGGTTTCAAAATACATCGAGTTTTTACTTGCTACAGCTTTCATGACTTCCCGAGCATTTGCTAGGTTGGTTCCACTCAAGCCTAGTGTTATTGCTACAGAAAACACGCCGGTATTGCTTAAAGCTTTCAAACTCGCCGCCGCAGCCAGCGCCTCCGATTTTTCAGCATCACTGGTCGCACTGCCTGAGCCATCTCGTGTTATGCCATAAAGACCGTCCGCATTTCCAGATTGGCCGATCATTCGACTGGTTGGAACTCCGTCACTCATAAAAACAACGTAGCTATCCCGTGTTGCTTTCTGAGCCACCAGTTTCGTAAGTATCAGCCCTGCCTCTGTTGTTGTTCCACCCTGGTCCTCCTTAGAATACCATTTATTATCCTTCTCCCGTATATATCCGGTGTCGCGATTCGACCGAATGGCATCGATTCGACTCTTAACCTTAGAAAGATCTGAAGTATACAGGTTATTGCCAATCAGTGGTGCTGACGATGTGTCTGTATCTTCATTCAGCATAATCCACACATTGTTTTGAAAATCAAAAACGGACGCAAAATCGCCATACCTGACAAGCGCGACTCTGGATCCGTTATTCGATGACAACAGCTTGTCGGCTAATGCCTTCGCCGCATCCTGTGTTAATTTCATAACAGTTGAAGTACCTTCTTTGTTATTGACCATGCTGTTCGATATGTCTATTGTTATAACAACATCAACCGCTTTGGGAGTCTCCTGCCCTTTTGCCTCAACAGTCAATGTAATATCTGTTGATTCACCTGGGCTTAAAGCATATGTACTCCTATGTTTATCGACACGTACCTCACCCGGGTTCAATGCGCTGGATTCCGCAACGATTGACCCTGCAAACGTACTATTGCCGAAAACCAGCAATAATGTTAAGACAACGGACAACCATTTTTTTCCTGTTTTTAAATAATTCTTCATCTAAATCACCTCATCCAAAAACTGCTTAAATTATCCTTTGCTGTGCGGCGCATACACACCATAATGCGTTGCTACATTACCTTTGCCACCTTTGTAGTGTGTCAACATTGCACTGATGGGTTCGCCGTCGTCTACGGATCTGAATTCCAGATACGCCGGAAAAATTTCGCTGCTAGAAACAATGAAACGCCAAAAAGCCCCCTCGCTCCCACCGAGAGCCGGGATATTGGCGTAAGGTTTCTCTTTTTCACTTTCACTCGAATATGAATCGGGAACGAGAAACGTCTTGGTTCCGGTTATAGTTGTCAAAAAAACACCTCCAACTCATACAGACAACAAACAACATGGTTTAACGATGCGTTTGCTTGCTTGAGTCTGGAGGCAAGCACTCTATTTTCAGCCGCGTTTTTAAAGGATAAACGTGGTTAACCTGTGGCCATTTGAATATACCATAGCCACTTGCAACCTGTCAACAGTTAAAATTAACCAATTTGTAATCATTTTGAATTGAAATATTAAATGAAATATACCCTCAAATAAGCAAACCTAAAGTACAAAAGCCAGATAACCCTTGGAATCAGGGGTTGTCTGGCTAATGCGGGTGTTGCTCTTTTTCTTTGCCGCATCCCTTCCGGTAGCTCTCCCTTCTTTCTTATATCAGGTCCGGGAGACCACCACCGCTATTCCGAAAGGGTGTCCAGCTCCTTAAAAAACGCCTCGGCTTTTTCTTTGGAAATTCCGGTTGCCGGGATCTCGCAAAGCGCTTTGAAAGTGAGTCCGTAAGCCATTTTGGCCTGTTCGTTTTCGGAAAATCCGGGCAGGTACCGCTCGACAATCGCAGCCCCCTCGGGTACTTCCATGATGGCGGCGATGGTGCTGTCCGAGTTCAGTTTCCCGTCCCCCATGCCGACAAGTTCCGGATGTCTCCACATCAGAATGTTTCTCTGTCCTGCCGCGATCCCCCCGTCAACGGGAATAGCGGCTCCGGTGATGAATCGTGCCATGTCCGAGGCCAAAAACAGCGCCAGCCAAGCACATTCCTCGGGTTTCCCCATGCGCCCTGCCGGGATCTGGCTGGTAAAGAGTTCCATTGCCTCGGCAGGAGCCACATCGTACATCGAGGTCAGTGTGTGACCGGGGCATATCGCATTCACCGTGAGGTTATAGGGGGCATATTCCATCGCGGCGGATCTGGTCATGCCCACGACTCCTTGTTTTGTGGCGACATAGAGTCCCATTCCCGACTGAGGCATCAGTCCGGCTATGGAAGCGATGTTGATGATGAAGCCGCCTTCGGATTTGCTCTTGAAAATGGCCTCCGCACCATACTTCATCCCTGCGAAGACGCCCTTGAGATTGAGATCCAGTATCCTTTCGCAGTCTTCGATCGTGTTTTCGTGCAGTGGCGTTCCGCCCATGCCAATACCCGAGTTGTTGACGATGCCGTCAAGACGTCTGTAGTTTTCCATGGTGAAATCCACCAAGGCTTTTACCTCATCCGGCTTGCTTGCGTCGGTTTTGCAATACAGGGCATCTCCGCCGGAGGCCTTGATGGATTCAACCACTTGCTGCCCTTTGACCGGGTCACGGTTGGCGCACACGACCCTCATCCCATGATCCGCATAACATCTGGCGATGGCCTCGCCGATTCCTCTGCTCGCTCCGGTAACAATAACAACTTTACCGCTCACACTGCTAAAATCCATCTTCTTTCGACTCTCCGGACCTGCAACAGCGGGCGGCTCTTTTCTCCCCAGAGCGTTGAGCCTCTCGGTGAGCAACTCGATTTCCTCGGGGCTATACCCCGCCTGTGGGAATTTGATCAGGTCGCTGAACTTCATCCCCATTGCCAACTTAATCATCGGATTATCCGCAAACCCAGGGCGTATCCGTTCAACGATCGCCTTGGCATCCGGATCGGCCAAGATCTCTTTCAGTTTGCTGTCAACAGATATACTCATGTCGCACCTCCTTAATCATGTGCCCTAGCTTCAAGCTGGCAAAAGACCGTAGTTTCTTTCACGATAGCGATGACGATTTCATCATCATTGACGAGATTCATAAACTCTCGCCGGTCCGATCTGTTAATCGAGATACTCTAAGTATGGCTGTAATTCTTCGATTGCACGAGCAAGCTTTTTAGGAATATCCTGCTCCCGGTTAAGGATCGGGGCATATTCTTTTACTTTTTGCGTTACTTCCTCATCTGAAAGAGTCAACAAGCCATTTCCAAAAGCAAATGCAAGGCCCAATCTCTTTGTTTCATTTGCTTCTGGGAAAAATACGGACACAATGCCACCGGTATAGTCCTTAATGACACCATCTCCAAACTTACGGTGATTTACGGTTGCTCCGTTAGTCAATACCGTTGCGATATATTTTTGTGCCTCTACCAGCAAATCTGCGGCATGTTTTGCCTTCTCGACCGCATCCTCAAGATCTTTTGCTTTCGCGACTCTTTCGAAATGAAGTTTTCTCGCCTGCGCATTGATGGGAGTAAAAGTCATATCTCCGTAGAAGTCATACGTCTGAGAACAATAGATGATATCAGCTACTAAAATATGCAAATTTGTGTCCGGGTGCAAGATACGCTCCGTGTCTTCATAACGACTTTTATGTGTCGCCATCAGTGCTTCATTCGCTTTGATTTCTTCAATGACCTGCTCACACATACGGTAGAAAATATCCAGCTTAAAATCCGTCATCGGCCCCCAATCATCGTAGAACTCGATGCAATCAGCAAAGCTCTTTGCTTGGTTTGCCTTATATCCGAAGTTGCTGTCAGGATAACGGAGAAACAGATACATCATGACTGACCGCTGATCATTTACATAGCGCCAGCTATCGGGATAGTATTTCATTCGAAGTTCTTCACTGGCCTTAATGAACTCATTAATGGTTTGCTGCTTAGTATCACAATCAAGGTTTTCCTGAGCAAAAAGATTACGGAACATTTCTCGAACAGTTTCCGCTTCTTTTTCTTTTCGTGAATACTCGACCAAGGCAGAAAAAGGGCGCTGCGAGCTATCAATCAGATTGTCGGATGCCTTGCATATGCGATTCAGCATCTCTGCAAAATCTTCCGCTTCCACATCAAA
>JAAYNF010000094.1 GCA_012520975.1 Clostridiaceae bacterium
TCCGCGACGCCTAACCAAATTTTCTGTTAATATTCTGATTCTTAGCATTTGATGTCCTTTGTTTGAAGATTCAATCTTTTTGCCGTTCTTTTATCAATGATTCAAGCAAAGCCGCCCCAAAGCGAATATACCCCGCGCACGGTCTCGTTTGGTAATAGGCCTGCGTTCTTGGATCGGGGATTGGGTCACTGGTGGTTTCTTCAAGATCCAGAAGATCACGACACAGGATGGAGCCAAACTCGTCCTTAAATCGGTTGGCCAGTTCCTGTATTAACCGGTAGTGCTCAGCCTTGCTCTCGCGATCGTCAGGGTCGGAATAGCCGTATAAAATACCGACCGCCGCAAATAGTCCGGTCAGCGCTCCGCAAACCTCGCGCAGGCGTCCCATTCCGCCACCGAAGGATGACATCATGCGTAAAGCAGTTTCTTGATTAAGGCCCTCCGTCACGTCATGAAATGCCCAAAACACCGCTTGAGCGCAATTATAGCCTTGGCAGAATAATTTTTCCGCATTTTCAGCCCGAAAATTCATCTCAACATCCATTCTGCGCATCACCTCACATTCTCCGCCGATCATATTAATTTGTCGCCATGAATATCCTAATGGAAAGTACATTAAAAAGTCAATTGATCGAGCGCATGAAGGATTCACGGGCTTGGTATTGACACACGCAGAGCCCGTCGAAAACACTCGCTTGTTTCGTCCATAATCTCGTGATATAGTGAAAACAAAATATATTGATATGGAGTTACAGCAGCCCTACTGTAAAAGCGAGTGGAAAGGCGGGTTTCCTCATGAATATGCAATGTGGTCGCTGTGGTTATCCGATAAGCGGCGGCTCCGGATTTTGCCGGAACTGTGGTGCGATGCTGGGCTTGTCGCCTGTTGTGCCGTTGCGACAAAAATCACGAAATCCTATCATATTGTCCATCACGGCATTTGCTTTAATCGTTGCGCTGGTGCTCGGTCTTTGGAAACCGGGCTTCCTGTGGACACTGCAAAACGCGACTGGTTGGCCTCCACGGGTCAGTGAAAAGGATCGTGGACCCGAAGGTCTTATTGTCGAAAAGGCGGTTTACAACCCCTCTGAAATTCCGGTTTCGGGCACGCCGGCATTTTCCGTTTCTCCGGCGGAAGGCTTTACCGTTTCGGCAGAAAAAAACGCCTTGGATCGTGAACGAACTTTTACAATCACACCCTTTTCCGAGAAGGAGCTGGGTGCGCTGTTCCTTAATTGCCCGATGGACGAATGGGTTCCGTTGATGGCTTTTGAGCTTGACGCCGGCCTAAAGGATCATGAACGTCTTCCCGGGAAATTGAAAGTCGACCTTGATTTGAAAAAACTTGGCGTTCCGAAGGAGCTCTGGCCATACTTGAATGTTCTTCGATTCGGTGATGATGGATCGATGACCCAGCTTCCTGTTTTTCCGACCGACAAGGGCATATCCTATGAAACACGGCAAAACTCCTTTTTCGCTGTGGCGCTAGGCCTTTCCCTCGGTATCCCCGTCATGCTTGTCAAAGAAAGCATGCAACACAGTCTCAGGCAACAGTATCCGGACACCGCTTTTTACCAGGTTCATCATTCTCTGTTGAAAGGTACAAAGGCGCAATACAAAGTAATATTCCCGGAAACGCTGGCCGGTACAAAAGAGTGGGAGCAGGAAAAGAAAGCCTTGGAAAAGAAAAAGCAGGCCCTGATGGAAAGCTATGGCCTGAATCCGGGTTTATCACTGATCGACGCGGCCAAGGAGGCTTGTGCGGCACGCGGCACAAATCCTGAATACCAAGGTGTCGATATCGAAGTCGCCGCTGCTCGTCTCATGAGGAAGATTGTTCAAGATCCCGTGTATCTGGAGATCCAAAAGACACTTAACGATCCCGCATGGCAAATGCGTTTTCTCTGCCCGGACTCGGTTAAGCTGGTTTGCTCCCATCTAGTTACGGCGGATAAGTATCTTTTCGAGGAACGTGGCTTTCGTGTGCCGACACATGTCATTGAGGTCGCGGTCATTGAGCGATGGCCATATGGACCCGAGTTGCTCGGTCTTTCGGAAAATCTTTATTCATCGTCTCCTCGTATTCGTGTCAACGCCAATAAAACAACATCCAACAGCGGCGAACTTCTGGTGACAATGACCCATGAGCTTTTTCATGTTGCCCAAAGCGGATATGTCTATTTTGACAGCAATGACTATATTCCGTTTTGGGAAGCGACAGCGGTTCTGCTGGAGCGAGAAGCGTTTGCATACTACGTTAATAAAGGGTTGCTCAACAGTGGTGATGCAAGTGCTCTGACGCTCCGTGACCACTGGGAAAGTTTTGACAAACCTTTGATGGCACCCCCCCAATGGAAGAACGTCGCCGGTCCAAAAGAAGAAGCTTTATCGCATCATGGCTATGTGGCTTCGTATTGGATTGAATTTCTTCAGAAACGTTACGGCGGCGGCAAGACATTTTTAGTTCAGCTCATGCAAAGGTTTTCCACCGATTATGACTTGAATCCTAATATTGTGCTTATGAATCATACTTCTTCAAATCGAAAGGCTTATTGTCAAGATTTCAGACTGTTCTGCTCCCAAAACTACAAAACCATTTCCAGCAGCGGCGTAAATATCACCCCTCCTCTTCCTAAGGTTCAGCTAAACGCCGATACCCCTTTTGCCCATATCGAAGGGCCGTATCAGGCGCTCTCGACTCGTGTCCGAAACATCAAGATCCTTGTCTCGGATGAAAAAGGAGAGGCACAGCGTTACAAAATTCTGATAAAAGGTTACACGTCTCTACTCGGGGGGACGATCCCCTTTCTCCGGCTCCACCAAGCAGGAGATTTTAAAGGCCAGCTCGTCAGCGACTACAAAAGCAAGCTCCTTCTGCCGGAAAGTACGAGCCGGTTTCTGGAAATACATGAAATCGAAGATCAGTTCTCGACTCCGGACATCGTGAAGGAAGGTGAGGGGTACAAATATACAATCTCTCTGATGTTGCCCCCCAAAATGCCCACCGTTGAATTTGATCCGGAAAAAAAGCTTATGCTGGTATCACCTGTGGACTTCCGGGTGAGCGACGAAGCCAGCTCCGGCTATGATGTGGTTATTATCGCAGCCGACGGCAAAGAGCATCGCTTCCCGCAAAGTATCGATACAGCCACGGCGGAGATTCCTTTTGACAAGCTGCCGTCCGGCAAAAAAGCGGATGATGACACCGGGTATACCGTCCATATCGTTGAACGTATCAAAATGGACGGCGGTAAAACGGAATACGGCCCCGACGGAGAAAAATACACCCAAGACGATACCCTGCTTTTTGAGGACATCCTTGGCAGCTATGATATACGGCAGGATGTCTCGGGTTTTAAAA
>JAAYNF010000095.1 GCA_012520975.1 Clostridiaceae bacterium
CGGCGGATGGCGTCGGCGACGTGCCGGAGGGGAACGGCCGGATCGGTCGGGTCGAATCGGTTAGGGTTAGGTATTTGTGCGAAGGGTTGATTCGGTTCGGACTGGGGATAATAGACGGCCTGATCCGGTCGGATACGGGAATCGGCGATGAGGAAGTCCGGAAAATGGATCAAGAGGGTATCCTGATCCCAGTGTTCGACCGTCTGAATAAATTGGCTGTATTTGAGATATAGTCGAGCCTTGTCCGGCCGTTGCCGGCAGTGACTTCCGATGGTGGCTTCCCGCACCCAATGTTGAAACGCCCGTCGGTCTTTTTGTTTTAATCGGCTCCAGATTGGATCGGCATCATCCGGTTGACCGTAAATACGGTAGATTTGTTGATGGTAACGGTTGCGGACGGAATCCGGTATGTTTTTCCGGCTGAAGAAATGATGCAACATGGCGATTTGATGATCCGGCGACAGACGTCGCAGGGTTTGGCCCAAAAGCGTATGCGCCCCCGGCAGTATCGAGGCGTTTTCGCTCATCAGGCCTTCGGTGATCAGTGCGATGCCAAAAGGCGAATCCTGATCGACAGCATACATCGTAAGCAGTTGCGGCAAAGTCAAAGCCGCCTCACCGGCGCACCGTATCAGGCGGGGGATGAACTGACGTGCATCAGGATATGCCAGTTGGCTGATCAAATGAATCTGATTGGTGGTTGATCGCAGGGGTACAGCTCCGGTCTGGAGGCGGATTTCCAAAATCCGGCAAAGAAGAGTCAAGGCACGGGCGATGGTCCGGTTGGGGTAATGGATCTGAAAGGCCGACCAGCCGCTGGCATAAAGACTGGGACAGGCCCGCTCGCGGATAATCAGCAACAAGCGGTCCACCAAGACCGTCGCCTGTCGAGCGGCGGCTCGATCGGGAGCCGATGTGGTTGTGACCGCGGCCAGCAGAGGAAAAATCAGACCCAACTCGCGACTGCTCAGTGACAGCGCCAAGGGAATGACCTGTTGGTTCTTTTCAACCGCCTCAATTTTGGCCGACAAATCGGACAACCGTTTGTGATCCGGTTGCTTGATTTGCTCCGCCGGCAGCGGCAAATAGTCACGAACAGCATCCAAACCGGCCCGAAGTCGACTGCCGGGTACCCGGGAATCGGCGCCGGATTCGTAATCAAACCAGGCTGTGGTTTGTTGTTCTGATTTGTTCACCGTGGTCATCATCCGTCAAACCGGGTGACTTGCCCTTGATTATATTGCAGGGCACGAGGCAGGGCATCGACGGCGTCACGGATTTCATCGGCTGTTCTGGCCATGCGGGTGGCCAGTTCGGCCAATCCGGCATCAAAATCAGTCAAAGTTTTACTGACATAACCGGCAGAGGCATCGGTGAAATCCGAAAGTGTCCGTTCAAGGGTGGCGTTAAGCGCCCCCAGTTGTTCACTGATGGTTCGGGTATGGCCGGCGATGGCGTCGGTTTCCTGTCGAACCTGTTGAAAGAGGCCTTGAACTTCGGACCCAAGCCGGTCCGAGAGATTGTCAATTTGCTGCTGCATGGCACCCAGATAATTTCCGGCGCTTGCCTGTTGCTCGCCGGCGGAAGCCTGAGCCCGGTCCATAGCCGCGACGGCATCGTTCAGCAGCAAACCCATCTGTTGGTTGTACTGCTCTAAGCTTTGACCGAACTGTGCGATGGATCCGGCCAAACCCTGCTCGGTTCCGCTGTAAACCGCAGCCATGCGGGTTGATGCTTCGGCCAAGGTTTTTGTCTGCTCGTCGATCCGGGCAAAATCGGAGCTCAGTTGCAGATGCGCCTCGGCGATCTGCTGCAGGGATTGCTTCGAGTCGGCCAGCAGACTTTCGGATTGCTCGCGGGTGGTCTCCATCGCCCGCATGGCATATTCAATGTAGTTTTTAACATCAGACATCAAGGCCCGCATCAGGTCAATTTCCTTGTTGATCGGTTGCAGATGACCGGCCAGGTCTGCCCCCAGCGCGTTGGCAAACTGGGTGGCCAATTCCTGCATGCCGCGCTCCTGTCGCTGGGTCAGCTCAACCGCCAAGTTGCTCAAGGTTGCGGCGGCCTGCTGGATGGGCGGGGCGACGCTGTTGAGCATGACCTGTTCAACTCCGTGGCGGATGCCGTCGGCCATGTCTTTGCTGGCCAGCCGATCGGTTGTGAAGGTAAATGTTTCCAAGGTGGTCTTCATCTGGCGGTCATAGATCAGAAATTCGTCAATCAGAAGAGCCAGCCCCGCCTGATCATTGAAAACCGGCAGATGGTCGGCCAGCACAAGGTGCAGTTGGTTTAGATGGTTGGTCAGCGTTCGGAAAGTTTTTTGGGCGCTGCCAAGCAGGAAAAGAACACAGGCCAGTGCGACCAGACCTGGAAGCAGAATCAGGCCGATTCGGGTCATCTCGTTTGGCGGCGAAATCTGGCTTTGCAACAGCAAGGTCGTCAGGGAGCCAAGCAGCCCGACGGCCATGATCTGGCTGGCCGGTCGCAGACTGGCTGCGGCCTGAGTCGCGGAGCCAAAAAGCCGTTCGGCTTTTAAATATCTTGCCGGGTCGGGGAACCATTGCGACCGATAAGAATCGGCGGATGCCTTTTCCATGGCGGCAAAGGCTTGCGAAAAAGTCGGTTTGGAAACTTGATCCATCAGGGCGCGCACCGATTCGACATGATCCAGCGACCGTCCCGGTAGCTCGCCAATGGCTTGGCTCAGCGGTGATAACGCCCTAACGGCTTTTCTTCGGCAGCCGGCTCCTATTGCCAGCCAGATAACGGTCAGCAGAAACAAGATGACGGCTATCAGGACCGAAAACAGCCAAAACAATACGTGCATGCCGAAAAGTTCAGTATTCAGCCAGTTCATAGTTGCCTCCCTGTTGTGTTGATTAAGGGTTCAAAGCCAAAAGTTCCGGTATTGTAAACAGTCCATCTTTGCGGACCAGCTCATCGTCAAACCAGATTTCACCGCCCCCGTATTCCGGCCGCTGAATCTGGACCAGATCCCAGTGAATGGCCGACTGGTTGCCGTTGGAGGCCTCGTCGTAACAAGAACCCGGCGTGAAATGAAAAGAACCGCATATTTTTTCGTCGAACAAGGTGTTGCAGAAAGGTTCGCGGATCAGCGGATTGAAGCCCAGCGCAAACTCGCCGATCCAACGCGCACCGGCGTCGCTGTCCAGAATTTTGTTCAAAAAATCAGTCTGTCCGCCGGCGGATGCCTGAACAATTTTCCCATTGGAAAAATCCAGACGGATGTCATTGAATGTGCGGCCCCAATAATTGGATGGCGCGTTAAAGGTAATATAGCCTTGGACGGATTCACGCACCGGGGCGGTAAAGCACTCACCGTCCGGAATATTGAATTCGCCGCAGCAGGGGACGGCCGGCATGCCGCGAATGGAGAATGCAAGATCGGTTCCGGGGGCGATGATGCGAACCCTGTCGGTTTTTTCCATCAGGATCTTGAGCTGTTCGGCATTGCGCTGCATGGCCTGGTAATCAATGCTGCTCACGTCCAGAACAAAATCAAAAAACCGGTCGAAGGACATGTTCATTTTCTGGGCTTGGGCCGGTGTGGGGTATTCGAACAAGACCCAGCGGCGGTGGTTGATCAGCAGATCTTTGAAGGGTTTGCTTTGCAAGGCGGACAATTGCAGAACTTCCGGAGCGATGCCCGCCAGCTCCTGATCATTGGGATAGGCGCGGATGACAATGTCGCCGACCAGATTGGCAAACCGGCGGATGTCGCTTTGTGCTTTGTCGGCCAGAAAAGCCGCTGTTACACCATCGTCTTCCGGATCATACATTTCAAGAGTTAAACGGGAAACTTCCTGGCTGGTCAGTTCGACCTGAGCCAGAGCACCCATGCGGGCGGCTTGGCGCAGGATGGCTTTAACCAGAGGCAGACCGACGACATCAGCCGAGATATGAAAGGCTTCCCCCCGTTTGATCTTCATGGAATGATTCAACATCAGGCCGGCCAGCCGCTCGAGACGCGGATCGCGCATGAAACAACCCCCCGTCAGATTAACTGACTTCATTATAACAGACGGTCATGCCGAGTTGACTTAACAGATTTCTTACAAATTAGCTTTATGTCCGGACTTTGTCGGCAACAGCCGAGAGAGCCGCATCAAGGGAGGCCTTGTTCTCGACGGGCAGAGCCGTAACGTCCGGAAGGATTCTGCGGATCAGGCCGGTCAAAACTTTTCCCGGACCAAATTCGAGAAAAAGATCACAGCCGTCCTGCCCCAAGCGTGAAACCTCATCAGACCAGCGGACGGGTTGACATATGTGCTGTGCCAGATATTCCGGCCAGTCCACGTCCGCAGGCAGCGGTTCGGCGCTGTTGTTGGCATATAGAGGCGTCTTGGCCGGCCGGAAGTTTAGGCTTCGGGCAAAGTCTTTCAGCTTGGTTGCGGCGGGTTGCATCAACGGTGTGTGGAAAGCGCCGCTGACTTGGAGCTTGCGGATTTTACCGGCTCCGGCTGTGCGTAACATCCGGCAGCAGGCCGGCATTTCATCGGCAAGCCCGGCGATGACGGTCTGGCCGGGGCTGTTGAAGTTGACCGCAAATACCTTGCCGGCAAAAGATGCCTGTTCCAGCAATTCCGATACCACCGAACCGTCCAAACCCATCACGGCGTACATTTCGCCATTGATGGTTTCGGCTACCTCCTGCATCAATCGGGCCCGTTCCTGAACCAGCGCCAAGAGATCCGGTGGTTCAAGAACTCCGGCGGCGCCCAGCGCACTGTATTCCCCGAGGGAAAAACCCGCAAACGCCATTACCGGAACCTTGGGTGCTTGCCGGACGAAGGCCGACCAGACCGAAAGGCTCATGGCAACAATGGCCGGCTGGGCAAAGCACGTTTGGACCAGCTGCTGCTCATTCAATGTCAGCAAGTCGCGGCCAAGCACATTTTCCGCTATTCGGTAGATCTCCCGTGCGGCAGGATCGGATTCATATAAATCGAATCCCATGCCCGGCTTCTGAGCGCCTTGTCCGGAAAAAACACAAGCCATCATGATCAAAAAACCTTCTTTCTCTTGACAGCCGACCGCTAGGGGGCTATCATAATCTTATATTTTGAAAGTCAAATATTTTGCAAAGCAAATAATGTGTCTTCAAAATATACGAAAACAATTGAAAATGCAACTCCGGGAGGGCAGCATGAGCAAACTGAAGATCATCGGAACCGGCAATTACCTGCCGGACTTGGTGGTAACCAATCAAATGATTTCGGAAATTGTTGAGACCAGCGACGAATGGATTTCTTCGCGTACCGGCATATCCGAACGACACCTTTCGGGTGGCGAACCCACGTGGCACATGGCCTGCGAGGCCGGTCGCCGGGCGGTGGAGGCCGCCGGCTGTGATCCTCTGGCCATCGATATGATTGTGGTGACCACCGTGACGCCGGATTATTATACACCCTCGATCGCCTGTGTTGTTCAGGCCGAGCTGGGGGCAGATCACGCCATTTGTTTCGATATGAATGCTGCTTGCTCAGGTTTTGTTTATGCGTTGGACCTGGCCAATCGCTATTTGAATGATCCTGACATCAACAACATTCTGGTTATTTCGGCGGAAAACTTAAGCAAAATCAGTGACTTTAGCGATCGGGCGACCTGTGTTCTTTTCGGCGATGGTGCCGGCGCCGTGCTGTGCGCCCGCAATGAAGATCCGGCCGATGACAGTCGGCTTCTGGCGACCTGCCTTGGCTCGGAAGGCAAACAGGGCCATTTCTTGGTGGCGCGGGCGCTGCGGGTCGGCCATCCCTTCATGAAACCGGAGAACGTCTGGGATGACCGATTCGGTCATCGTCCTGACCATTACATCAACATGGAAGGACAAGAGGTCTACAAATTTGCCGTGCGCGTTTTGACCGACTCGGTGCAAAATGTCCTTGATAAAGCCGGAATTGATCTGGCCGACGTCCGCTACATTATCCCTCATCAAGCCAATTCACGCATCATCGAGGCCTCGGCCAGACGTCTTTCGGCCCGGCCGGAGCAGATGGTCAGCCGGATCGCCGATTTTGGGAATACCTCATCCGCCAGCATTCCCATCTGTTTACATGAACTGGTTCGGGATAATCAACTGAACCGAGGCGATCGGGTGATCGTTTGCGGTTTTGGCGGCGGTTTGACGTATGGCGCCGCATTGTTTGTTTACTGATTTGCAAAAAACCGGGAGGAGTCTATGAAGAAAAATGCGATTTGCGGTCTGTTGAGCATCGAGTTTCCACTTATACAGGGGGGCATGGCGTGGGTGGCCGACGCCAGCTTGGCCTCAGCCGTATCCAACGCCGGAGGATTGGGCCTGATCGGAGCCGGTGCCATGCCTCCGGAAATTCTCCAGAGGGAAATACACAAAGCCAGACAACTGACCGACCGCCCCTTCGGCGTCAATGTCATGCTGATGAGTCCGTTTGTCGAAGACATTGCCCAGCTGGTTTGCGATGAAAAGATCGCGGTCATCACCACGGGGGCGGGGTCTCCCGGGAAATATATCGAGCAGTGGAAAAGGGCTGGCAGCAAGGTGATCCCGGTTGTGCCCTCGGTCGCGTATGCGCGCCGGATGGAATCTCTGGGTGCCGACGCCGTGGTTGCCGAAGGAACCGAAGCCGGTGGGCACATCGGTGACCTTACGACCATGGTGCTGATTCCGCAGGTTGTGGACGCAGTTAAAATTCCGGTGGTCGCCGCTGGTGGCGTGGCTGATGGCCGCGGTGTTGCCGCCGCTTTTATGCTGGGTGCGTCGGGTGTGCAGTTGGGAACACGCTTTCTGGCCTGTGTCGAGTGCACCATTCACGACAATTACAAGCAACTGGTCACCAAGGCTCGTGACATTGATACCGTGGTGACCGGGCGTACAGGTGGACATCCGGTGCGGACACTCAAAAACAAACTGGCGCGCCGGTTGCTGGAGTTGGAAAAGCAGGGGGCGTCCTTTTCCGAAATTGAAGAAATAACCGTCGGATCGTTACGACGTGCCGTACAAGATGGCGATCTGGACGAGGGCTCTTTTATGGCCGGTCAATCGGCCGGGATGATTGACAGGATTCAGCCGGCGGCCGACATTATCCGGGAGATTTTTCTCCAGGCCGATGTCCTGCTGGAACAACAGATGCCCGCTTCGATTCCCGGACTGATCAACCTGAAAACCGGAGGTGCCCGATGAGCGGGGATAACAAAAACGGCTGTGCCATCGTGACCGGCGGCTCACGCGGCATCGGAGCCGCCATTGCCGAACGTTTGGCTCGGGATGGCTGTGATGTCGTCTTGACCTATCGCAGCAACGCCGAACAGGCGGAAACCGTTGCGGCATCTTGTCGGTCGCTGGGAGTGCGGGCCTTTGCTGTTCAAGCCGAGCTCAGCAGTGAAGACGACTGTCTGAATCTGGTTGAGGCCGCCCGGGACCGGCTGGGCCCGATCCGCGTGCTGGTCAACAATGCCGGCCTGACGCGGGATGGCTTGGTGCTGCGTATGAGCCGGGAACAGTTCAGCAGTGTGATCGACGTCAATCTGATCGGTCCCTTTATGCTCTGCAAAGCCGTGCTGACCGATATGGTCAGGGCCCGCCGGGGGAGGATTATCAACATTTCCTCGATTGCCGGCATTTACGGCAACGCCGGACAAGCCAACTATGCGGCGGCCAAATCCGGTCTGATCGGCTTGACACGTACCTTGGCCAAAGAAGTCGGCAGTCGGGGCATTACCGTTAATGCGATTGCGCCGGGCTTTATTGAGACCGACATGACCGCCGCGCTGCCGGAAGAGCTTAAGTCCGGTGCGGTTAAAAATATTCCCCTCGGCCGTTTCGGGCAACCCGCCGATGTTGCGGCGGCGGTAGGTTTTCTTGCGTCCCCTGATGCGGCTTATATCACTGGTCAAGTGCTGGAAATCGCCGGTGGCCTGACTCTTTGACCGGCCATTTTCAAGGCAGGTCAAAACCTGGGAGGTTTTTTATATGTCGAATTCAATCGTGCCCGGCCGCCGGGTTGTCGTTACCGGAATGGGAGCCATAACCCCGGTGGGCAATACTTTGGATGCCTATTGGGCCAACCTGATCGGCGGCGTGTGCGGAATCGCGCCACTGGAACGCGACGACAAAGAGGATTATGAGATCAAAGTCGCCGCCGTCGTGCGGGATTTTGATCCGCTGCAGTATATCGATCGCAAGGAAGCCCGCCGGATGGATCGTTATTGTCAGTTTGCCGTGGCTGCCAGTATGCAAGCCATTGAGGACAGCGATTTGGATATTGCCTCCTATGGCGCAAAACGGGTGGGCACGATCATCGGCAGCGGTATCGGCGGACTGGAAACCCTTGAGACCGAATATAAAAAATTTTATCTGGGCGGCGGACCAAGCCGCATTTCGCCGCTTTTCATCCCCATGATGATTTCCAACATGGCCGCCGGCCGGGTTTCCATGCTTCTGGGCAGCAAGGGGGCCAATTATTGCGTGACCACAGCCTGCGCATCCGGAACGCATGCCATTGGAGAGGCTTTTCGTTGGATCAAATACGGTCATGTGGATGCCTGTATTGCCGGTGGCGCGGAAGCGCCGTTGACCGGCATCGCCATTGCCGGCTTTACCAATATGATGGCCCTGACCAAAACCGGCGATCCGATTCGTGCATCCATTCCTTTTGATCTCAATCGCAGCGGTTTTGTCATTGGCGAAGGCGCCGGCATCCTGATACTGGAAAGTCTTGAATCGGCATTGAATCGCAATGCTCATATTTATTGCGAAATTGTTGGATATGGCGCTACATCGGATGCCTATCACATCACCAGCCCCGACCCGGAAGGCGCCGGAGCCGCACAGGCCATGGGCCTGGCCATGCAGGAAGGTGGAGTCCGGTCCGAAACGGTTGATTATGTCAACGCCCACGGAACCAGCACGCCGCTCAATGATAAGTTTGAAACGCTTTCGATCAAGGCGGCCCTCGGCGAAACCGCCTATCGAACCTCGGTCAGTTCGACCAAATCAATGACCGGGCATCTCTTGGGGGCGGCCGGCGCGATCGAAGCCATTGCCTGTGTTATGGCCATCCGTGATGGTAAGATTCCACCCACCATCGGGCTGATCGATCCGGATCCGGAATGCGACCTAGACTATACGCCCGGCCGGGCTATTGAGAAAAAAGTCCGGGTCGCCCTTTCCAATTCCTTGGGTTTTGGCGGGCACAATGGAACCCTGTGTCTGAAAGAAATGGAGGGGTGATCATGCAGATCGATGAGATCGGTAAACTGATGGAATTTATGAAGGCCAATGATCTCAATGTCCTTGAACTGGAAGAAGGCGGCAGTCGCCTGCTTTTGGAACGACACATGCCCACCGTCCCGGCATCGGCATCGGCTGTTTTACCGCAAGCCGCTGCTGCCTCAGATGCATTGGATTCGGCGGAAAAATCCGGTCAATTGATTTTGTCCCCTGTGGTTGGTGTGTTCTACGAGTCGCCGGCTCAGGATGCGGAGCCTTTTGTCCAAGTGGGTTCGGTGGTGGAAGTGGGTTCCCCGCTGTGCATCATCGAGGCCATGAAGCTCATGAATGAGGTTTCCTCTGCTTTCGACGGGATTGTTTTGGAGATTTTTGTGGAAAACGGCCAGCGCGTGGAATATGGCCAACCGTTGATGCGGATTGGAGGCGATGTTTCATGCTGATGAATCGAGAAGAAATCAAGGCGGTCATTCCGCATCGCGATCCTTTTTTACTGATCGATGGCATTGAGTCGATGGCGGACGATACGGTGGTTGCTTGTAAAACCGTCACCGGGGATGAAGAATTTTTTCGCGGTCATTTTCCCCAATATCCTATCATGCCCGGAGTCCTGATCATCGAAGCCATGGCTCAAGCCTTGGCGGTTCTGATGTTGAGTCGACCTGAACATCGTGGCAAGCTTGGTTTTTTGGGCGGCATGGACAAAGTTCGTTTTAAACGCCAGGTAAAACCGGGAGACCAATTGCGTCTGGAGGTCACACTGACCAAGCTGCGCGGCACGATCGGGTTCGCGAAGGGCAAAGCCTTTGTGGATGGCGAAATGGCCGCCGGTGCGGACATCATCTGTGCGATCGGGGGCCGATATGTTTAAAAAAATTTTGATCGCCAATCGCGGGGAAATTGCCGTTACGATCATTCGAGCCTGTCGGGAACTGGGCATCAAAACCGTTGCGGTTTGCTCCGAGGCCGACCGCAGCGCCCTGCACGCTCAGTTGGCTGATGACTGCGTTTGTATCGGCCCGGCGCCGGCCCGGGACAGCTATCTGAATGCACAGGCCATTTTGACGGCCTGTACGCTCACCGGTGCTGAGGCCATCCACCCGGGATATGGCTTTTTATCCGAAAGCCCGACTTTTGCCCGTATGTGTGAAAAATGTCAAATTACGTTTATCGGTCCGCCGGCACGGGTGATCGAACTGATGGGCGATAAAACCACTGCCCGACAAACGGCTATCGAGGCCGGAGTTCCGGTTATTCCGGGTACGCCGGGAGTTGTGGGCAGTCTGTCCGACGCCATTAAGGCCGCTGAGGAGATCGGCTATCCGGTTATGGTCAAAGCCTCGTCGGGCGGCGGGGGGCGAGGAATCCGCATTGCCGTCAGTCATGAAGAACTGCCGGATGCCTATCAAGCCGCCAAAAGCGAGGCTTTGGCCTGTTTTGGCGATGATCGGGTTTATATCGAGCGTTTCGTCCGGGATCCGCGTCATATTGAAATTCAATTGCTGGCCGATAAGAATGGCCGGGTTGTCCACTTTGGTGAGCGGGATTGCTCCATTCAACGACGCAATCAGAAAATTCTCGAGGAGGCCCGGTCGCCTTTTATTGACAACGAATTGCGGGAACAGATGGGCGCCGCTGCGGTTCGATTGGCCGAGCATACCGGTTATTGCAGTGTCGGAACCGTGGAATTTCTGGTCGATGCCGATCGCAATTTTTACTTTATGGAAATGAATACGCGGATTCAGGTAGAACACCCGGTGAGCGAGGCCATAACCGGCTTTAACTTGATTCGGGAACAAATTAAGGTTGCCTATGGCCTGCCGCTCAAATTCAGTCAAAAAAACATTGAATTTCGTGGTCACTCCATTGAATGCCGCATCAACGCCGAAGATCCCGGCAATGGTTTTCGCCCCAGCCCGGGCACCATCGCCAGCCTTTGCGTACCGGGCGGTCCCGGTATTCGTCTGGACAGCGCGATTTACCAAGGATATACCATTCCTCCGTATTATGATTCGCTGATCGCCAAGCTGATTGTCCATGCGCCCGACCGACGGCAGGCGATTGCCCGTATGCGCAGAGCATTAACCGAATTTCTGATTACCGGTGTGGAGACCAACATCGATTTCCATCTGGCGATTTTGCGTGATCAGGATTTTATTGCCGGAAACTATACTATTGGCTATCTCGGGCTGAAAACCGAAAATTTTCTTGACCGGATCATTCCTGGACGAAAGGAGCGATGATCGATGGTGGTCGATGTGTTGAAACAAATGCGCGATCGACTTGAGGCGGAATCCAAGATCAACGAGGAAGACATTCAGGCCCAATCCGATGAAGATACCCGCGCCTACGCTTACAAAAGGCCCATTCCGGATGACCTTTGGATTCGTTGCGCCGCCTGTCAAGGTGTGATGTTTCGCGACGAATTCGAGGCCGGTCATCAGGTCTGTTCCAACTGCAATATGCATTATCGTCTGGACAGTCGGACCCGATTGGCCGACATCGCCGATGCCGGTAGTTTTTGCGAATGGGATGCCGATATGGAAAGCGAAAATCCGATCGGCTTTGCCGGCTATCCGGAAAAAATCGCGCAGCTGCAACAGCAGACCGGGTTGCGGGACGCGGTCATCACCGGTCGTGCGCAGATCGACGGTCATCCTTGTGCTTTGGGCATCATGGACAGCAATTTTATGATGGGTTCGATGGGCTCTGTGGTTGGCGAGAAGATCACGCGCTTGTTTGAACGGGCCACCGATCTGCGGTTGCCGGTTGTGACCTTTGTCGCGTCCGGCGGCGCCCGTATGCAAGAAGGGATCGTCTCACTGATGCAAATGGCCAAAACAGCGGCGGCTGTGGGTAGGTTTCAGGCCGCCGGTCTGCTTTATCTTTCGGTGTTGACCGATCCGACAACCGGAGGTGTGACCGCCAGCTTTGCCAGCCTTGGGGATATCATTCTGTCCGAGCCCGGAACATTGATCGGCTTTGCCGGCCGCCGGGTTATCGAAGGTACGATCGCCCAAGAATTGCCCGCCGGTTTTCAACGTGCGGAATTTTTACTCAAACACGGGTTTCTCGACCTGATTGTCCAACGCAAAATGATGAAAAACACATTGAGCACGCTGTTGGCCCTGCATGACAAACCGGAGCCGATCGAGGCCGACCATCCCTTGTCGGCGGCTTCCATTCCTTTGCCTGACGAGGGCGGGGTGAATCGACGCAGCGGCTCGGAACGACTGGATCTTATCCGGCAGAAGCAACGACCGATCATCACCGACTATCTGCCCCTTATTTTTGATGATCCGGTGGAATTGCATGGCGACCGTTGCTTTAAAGACGATCCGGCAATGTGGGGAGGCCTGGCCAGTCTGCAAGGATTGCCGGTCACGGTGATCGGCCATCGAAAGGGACGCACGATCGAAGAGAATAACAGAGCCAATTTCGGTATGCCGCATCCGGAGGGATATCGCAAAGCCATGCGCCTGATGCTCCAAGCCGAACGTTTCGGCCGACCGATCATTTGCCTGATCGACACCCCGGGGGCTTTCTGCGGGGTCGGCGCGGAAGAGCGGGGGCAAGCAGAAGCCATTGCCAATTGCTTGCAGGGCATGATGCAGCTTCAGGTGCCTATTCTGGTCTTGGTTACCGGTGAGGGCGGAAGCGGCGGCGCGTTGGCCATCGGCGTCGGTGACGAGCTGGCCATGTTGTCCAATGCGCTTTATTCTGTTATCTCGCCCCGCGGTTTTGCGTCCCTGCTCTGGAAAGATGCCTCACGTGAGCGAGAGGCCGCCGATATACTTCGCATTACGGCGGAGGATTTGCTGCAGCTGGGTATTTGCGACAAGATCGTTGCCGAACCGCCGGAAGGCGCGCATACCAACATCCCGGCGACCGCCAAGTCCATTCGGAACTACTTGCTCCAAGCTTTGCCGCGCCTGATGGCTGTCGGCACCGAGCAACGCCTGGCAGCGCGCTATGAAAAATTCCGCCGGATCGGTGAATTTCGTCATGCCGATGACTGAGCAAGATTGTCAAAAAGCCGGCCTCGGTATAGACTTAAGTAAAACCTGCTCCGGAGGAACCCATGACCAACTGTGAAACCCCCCGTCTTTTGATGGATCTTCGTTTGCCATCGAGTTTTCATGTCGAAAAAAGAACGGCTCTGAAAACCGCCCTCGGCGACAACCATGTGGCCTTACTGGCTGCCGGCCGTCCGCCCCACCGAACAGCCGATGCCAATTATCC
>JAAYNF010000010.1 GCA_012520975.1 Clostridiaceae bacterium
CCATCACAGGAATCAGCTCCGGGATGCTTATTGCTTCCCGGACGGTTTTATCTGAGATCAGTCTGGTCTTATTCATCGGGTTCCTCCGTATTCAGCAGATCAAGGGCAACCTGAACCATCAGTGCGCAACCATAGGGCATGGCATTTTCGTCCACAACAAGTTTTGGGTTATGGCCGGGATAAGTGCCGCCTACGCCGACAGTAAGGAAACAGGCCTTGCCATGCTTGGAATAAGCACCGAAGTCCTCCGCGCCGGTAGTACCACGGACGATCACCAGTTTCTTGGGATCACCGGTTATTTTTTCCGCAGCCTTGAAGGCCACGGAGGTCACCCAATCGTGGTTGATCACAGGGGGAATGTTTTGACCCCACTCGACCTCAGCAGTGGCACCATGAGCCTGTGCGATCCCGCCGGAGATCCTGATCATTTGGGTTTTGATCAACTCCCGGACTTCTTCACTCTGGTAGCGGAGCGTGCCTTCCATTTTGGCTTGACCGGAGATGATGTTGCTTCGGGTTCCGGAGTGGAACGTACCAACGGAGACCACAGCGGTGTCCAGAGGGTTCACCCGGCGTGAGACGATGGTCTGCAGGGCCAGCACGATCTCGCTGGCCACAACCGTGGCATCCACGCCACCCATTATGTGGGGCATGCCCGCATGGTGGGCGGCACCGTTGACGGTGAGTTTGAAGGTCTCAGCGCCGGCCATCTGGGGGCCGGTTCTGCCGGAAATAGTGCCTACCTCGGTAAATTCCTTGATGTGCAGGCCGAAGAAGTAATCTACGCCGTCGGCAGCTCCTTGCTTTATAATAGTTTCAGCACCATTTCCTTCCTCCTCAGCAGGCTGGAAAATAAGCCGAACGGTGCCATTGATTTTTTCCTGATGATTTAGCAGTAGCTTTGCCGCGCCTAGTAACATTGCTGTATGCACGTCATGGCCGCAGGCGTGCATAATGCCGGGGCGCTTGGAAGCAAACTCCACACCGCTGTCCTCCGTGATAGGGAGGGCGTCAATGTCCGCGCGCAGTGCTACTGTTTTACCGGGACGGCTTCCTTTGATTTCAGCCATCAAGCCGGTGGGCTGGAAACGGGTGCAGGTCAGACCAAGTTTGTTCAGTTCTCGTTCGATCCGGTCAGTGGTTTCAAATTCCTGCCAACTAAGCTCCGGATATTGATGTAACTCTCTGCGGAAATCGATCATGTACTGGAGCAGCTGGGTTGCTTCACCTCGGAAATCCATAGGTCATTCTCCCTCAAAAGTTGTCCCGTTCCTCCGGGAAAATCCGGGGCAGCAAACGGGCCAGATTGGTAAATTCTTTGATGTTGTGCAACAGAAGCGACTTGGGCAGTTCTTCCGGTAATCTGCTGTCGTCGAACCGTTCGGGCTTTCCATTGCGCAGGCATATGCCGAACCAGAATCGGGTGCGCAGCTCCACGCCGCCGGGAACCGGGCGCACAAAGTGACAGGAAGTGGTTCGACTATCTTCAGAGGCCATGGCGATGATGGTACCGTCAAAGTCTTTCAGCTTTTCCGGGTCAAAGCCCATGTCCTGAGGAGGAATAAAAGGAACCACCACATCCTTGGGTTCGGGGCCGAAGGCTTCGGTGATGTCACAAAGGGTGTTCTGGTACTTCTCGCGCCAAGATAGTTTCGGATCCCGTACCTGCTCAGGGTTACGCGTCATGCAGTACATATGATCCTCTCTGTTCCAGATTTTATAGCGCAGCGTATCCAAGGTGTGCCAAGCGAACCACCAATCAATCATCTCGGGGGTGACGTCAGGCATAAACAGGATATTGGCCATATAGGCCGTGCCATCCGGAAGAGCGCAGTAGCCGCGTTCCGCCGGAAGATAACCCGGCTCAAAGAGAAGATTCAAATCATGGACAGACAGGACCTGATCAGGGGAAAGTTTGGCTTGGGCCGCCTGTTCATATATCTCAGCGGGAACCTCGGCCATTTCTTCCAAATAGTATTTATAATAACTTTTTTGTTTGTCTTCCTCTGTTACCGGAAGGATCCGTTTTGCTTCATTCGCCATAAGTTTGTCCTTTCTATCTTATCCAAGTCAACACAGAAAAGCGGCGTACCGGCCACACTTGATATAACACGGGGATCTCCATGTCCAAGTGTGGCCGGTACGTCCGCTTATTTTACTTCTTTGGCAAAGAACCAACACACGGCTGCGACCAAGGCCAAGGGGGCAATGACATAAATTGTTCCGGTATAACCTAGGAACTTGATGAGATAACCGACCAGCGCACTGCCGATCAGCATGGCTAATCGGGCGGTGGTCTGAACCACACCATGAGCTACGGGCGTGTAGGAGGCGTCGCCGAAGATGTCAGGATAGCAAGAGTAGGTGGAAACGGTGACGGAGGCGGGAGCGATGGCACTGAGGATGATATAGACCATGATCAGATTGCCGGGCAGCCAGGCCAGCAGAAGGTACATGATGCAGATACCCACAAAGGAGGCAATAGCCGGCTTGCGCTTGGAGGCGATACGGTCGGCCAAGATACCCAGGGCGATCATGACAAAGGTACGGATCGTGCTGGCAACGCTGGTGAGGGAAGCGGCGGACACGGAATCCAAGCCCTTTGCATCCTGCAGGAAAGTCGGAACATAGTTGTTGAAACTGATCATGACAATGTTAAAGATGAACATGCCGGCGGCAATCAGCCACAAGGACCTGTTTTTCAGTACTTCGCCTTTCTTAAGTTTCTCGGCCTCGACCATATCGGCGCTTTTCTCAGTGGTGGGGGTAAAGGCGGCCAAGCTGGGCTCACGCCACAGAAAGATCAACATCACGACGGCCATGACCACGAAGGTAATGATGATGTAGGTGTACATACCGCTTAGGTTGCCGCTTTTCTCGGCAAGACGGACAGACAAGTTGTAGTGAATGACCTGACCCGCGGTCATACCGGCGTTCACGATGGCGGTGGCGGTAGCGCGGGCGCCCTTGAAATAAGCCACGACCAAGGCGATGGTCAGATTGGACAGGATACCCATGCCGGCACCCTCAATTACGCGAGAGATGATCAGGACAATAAAATTGGTGGTGCTGGCCGCAATGACGTTGGCCAAGGCCATGATCAAAAAGCCGATCAGGCCGGTCCATTTGGGCTTATAGCTGCGGTTGATGTAGCCGATGGCTACAGCGAACACGAAACCGATGATGTTTGTGGAGGACATCAGAAGACCCATCAGGCCGGTGTCGACCTCATAGGACATCATGACATACTTCATGATGGGCGGGAACTTGAACATACAAAAGGAGATGGCTGCGGTAGCGATGGTCATCACGACCATCATCGCAATGGGGTGAACATGACGTTTCAGGGTAGGTTCTAAGGTTTTGGATTCTGCCATTTTCATTTCCTCTCTTTCTTTTGGCTTTTCAAATCATTTGAGTAAACATTTTTTACACTTTGGTCACAAGTTTAAAATCAGAGCGTTGAAATATATTCTGCAGCGTATTCGGCTGCCATTCTGCCGCTGTTCAGACAGAATGCCATGGTGTTGCCGCCTAGGATGAAGGGATAGGTGTCTCCGTAAATATCGCAAGCATCGGTGCCGACGGCGTACAGGCCCTTGATGGGATAACCGTCCTGGTCCACGGCCTCGGTTTTGTAGTTGATCTTGATGCCGCCAAAGGAACCGTAGGCACCGGGGAAGGACTGCAGGGAGTAGAAGGGGCCCTTGCGCACAGGCCTCATGAATTGGCGATCCTTATTGAAGATACTGTCAAAGCCGCCGTTGTCGCAGTCGTCGTTGTAGATTTCCAGTGTTTCCTCTAATCCTGCGAGGTCGATTCCGGTCTTTTCACAAAGCTCCTCAATGGTATCGGCTTTGATAAAGTATTGGTAACCGGTCGTGATGGCTGCTTCGGCCTCCTGATCGAAGTGATCAAAGACGTCGGAACCTTGAATACCGAAAATGTCCACGCCATTCCTTTTGTAATGGTTTAGTGTAGCGGTGTCCATGATGGCGAAACAGGTATGGCCGGGTTGGCGATTGATGGCGTTTCCGGTGGTACAGGTATTGGCGATACAATCCTCGGGCATGAAACGCTCACCCAGTTTGTTGACCCAAAGGATCGGCTGACGGAAAGCACCCTCCAAATTAAAGTGGTTCATATTGTCGGGAATCTGATACATCAGATCCATACGAATGTCACTTCGTGCGGCACCGACTTCCCATGCCATCTTCATTCCGTCGCCCACGTTTCCGGGGATTCTGAAAGAGAACAGGTTCTCCCCCCAAGTCAAACCGGTGTACTCCTTGATCATTTCCGGGTTGTCGCCGAAGCCGCCGGTGGCAATGATAACCGCATTGGCCCGGACCTCCAGCTCTTCTCCGTCAGGGCAGGTGCCCAGAACCCCCACAATGCGGCCGTCTTCCTTGATCAGCTTCCTGCCGGGAGTTTCCAGCAAGATTTCAACACCCAGCTCTTCGGCATAATCGGTCATAGACTTGATCATGCGGGCAGCGACACGGGGCCCAACCCTTCCGCCATCGGCAGGCCGCACTGCGTGGCAACAGCGCTCTGGTTCAGCGTAGCTGCGCATACGGGTGGGTGTATATAGGGTGGTATTGCGATAGACAAACTCGACACCCATGTTCTCCAACCACTCTATGGTACTGGCGCTCTTGCGGTAGTAATCGTAGACCAGCCGGGCGTCCACCATCCAGTGAGACCAGTGCATATGCTTCAGAAATGCGTCGTCAGGAGTAAGGTTGTAACCTACATTAGCCTGATGTTTGGTGCCGATAGCCAACGGGCCTACACCCATACTGGCCGCACCGCCGGTAACTTTCGATTTTTCCAGAGCAATAACACTGAGTCCCTGTTCTGCCGCCGCAATGCTGGCTGCTAAGCCGGATAGTCCTGCGGCAACGACGGCAACGTCAGCCTGCATTTTTTTCATGCTTTGTGTCCTCCTTCTTTAATTTCATATTTGTAATACTACGCTTTTAATTAAGGTTGGATGGGAGTTAAATAATCCTTGAGATCCTCGGTCAGTTCCAAGATCCTGTCCAGATTCTCTTTTCGCTTGCCGTGGCCGGCTCGGATCCCGCTTAGGTGAAGGTCATCACCATATTCGGACCAGCGGCACACATCAAAGTCCTGCTCCCAAGTAACTTGGACTTTTCCATCTACTTGTGCGACATGAGCGGTGATGTCGCAGGTAGGGCAGATCAGCTTACCGTTCCGAAGTTGCAGATGGGCACCATGACAGATGGGGCAGACCTCTTCGGCGTCCCCCAGATAGCAATGGCGGCCTTTGTTCTCCTTCATTGCGACCACCAAATTCTGGCCCAGCTTATAGGCTCTCCGGGTGGCTGATTCGTCCAGCACCACAGTACCGGGGGCAGGATTGAACTCTACCAGCATCTGGTCGGCCAGATGCATTTTGCTGCCGCAATGCTCGGTGGCGGCAAAATTCAGAATGGGCATCAGATAATTGCTCCAATCCGTTCCGGCCACGCCGATGGTGGCGGCGTATTTTGCTCGCTCGTTGCAGCGGCGCTTGAGTTGACTCAAACAGCAGTGCTGGCGATTAAGGGCATCCAGCAGTCGTCCGGCCACTGTCAGGTTGTAGCAGGGAGCAGAAATGATAAGGCCGTCTGCCTCTAGAACCAGCTCAGCATATTTGGAGTAATTGTCCGCGTCGCTCGGAATAGAGCAGGCGGTATCC
>JAAYNF010000002.1 GCA_012520975.1 Clostridiaceae bacterium
ATCATCGATTCAAGCAGGATATTCGGGAAAAAGGCCGGGAAGTGCTGGATTTTCTGGAAAGTACCGGACAGAAAGGCATCGTTCTGGCCGGCCGGCCTTATCACCTGGACCCGGAAATCAACCACGGCATTCCACAGATGATCATATCCCAAGGCTTGGCAGTGTTGACCGAAGACAGCATTGCTATCCCGGGGAAACTGAAACGCCCGATTCGCGTGGTCGACCAATGGGCTTATCATACCCGACTATACGAAGCCGCTCATTTTGTCATCGGCCACGATAACTTGGAATTGGTACAGCTCAATTCCTTTGGCTGCGGCCTGGATGCCGTGACCACGGACCAGGTTCAGGAAATCCTCGAGGCCGGAAACAAAGTGTACACCGTCCTGAAAATTGATGAGATCAATAACCTTGGCGCGGCGCGGATTCGGATTCGCTCGCTGAAAGTGGCGATGCAGGAACGGGAACGCCACGCCGAACCGACGACGGCGGTACCATATACTTTCAATCGGGTGGTTTTTACCAAATCAATGAAAAGGCAGCATACCATCTTGGCGCCGCAGATGTCACCGATTCACTTTGAATTGCTGGAAAATGTTTTGAATAGCTTTGGTTACAATACCCATATTCTCGCTGAGGCATCGCCGAGAGATATTGAAACCGGCTTGAAATTTGTCAATAACGATGCTTGTTATCCTACCATTATTGTGGTCGGTCAACTGATCAATGCCTTTATCAATGGCGGCTACGATCCGGATCATTGTTCGGTCTTTATTACGCAAACCGGCGGTGGGTGCCGAGCCACCAATTACGTTGCTTTTTTACGTAAAGCATTAAAAGAAGCCGGTTTCCCACAGGTCCCGGTTGTTGCTTTATCGGCGACCGGAATCGAAAAAAATCCGGGTTTCAAATTTACTTTGCCTATGCTGCACAGAGCCGTTCAGGCCTTGGTCCTTGGCGACGTGTTGCAAACCGTTCTGCTGCGGGTTCGCCCTTATGAAAAAGTTGCCGGAAGCAGTCAACGACTCTTTCGAAAGTGGCAGGACAAATGCAAGACTTTCCTTAGCGGTGGAACGGTTAGGGACAAGTCCGGTGCAAAACTCGGCTATCGTGATTTGGTCAGGCTAATCGTTCAGGATTTTGACCGATTTCCGTTGATCAGCGGGCCGCGCCGGCCGCGAGTCGGTTTGGTCGGTGAAATTTTGGTTAAATTTCACCCGGATGCCAACAACCATGCCATTGAGGTTATTGAATCCGAGGGCTGTGAGGCCGTTTTGCCGGGTTTGATGGACTTTTTCTTCTATTGTTTCCATAATGCCGGATGGAAGCACCGTAATTTGGGCACCAGCCGTTTTTCGGCAATCGTTGCCACCCTTGGCAACGCTATCATGGCGCTTTATCGGCGACCGGCTGTCAGGGCGTTGGCAGCAACCAACGGCAAGTTTATGGTTCCGGTCAGCATTCATCATCTGGCCGAACGAGCCCAAGATGTTCTTTCCCTTGGCAATGACAGTGGCGAAGGTTGGTTTTTAACCGCCGAGATGCTGGAATTGATCGAGGCCGGGGTTCCCAATATCATCTGTGCCCAGCCCTTTGCCTGCCTGCCCAATCATGTAACCGGCAAAGGGATGATCAAAGAGTTGCGCCGGCTTTATCCGCAAACCAATATCGTACCCATTGATTATGATCCGGGTGCCAGTGAGGTCAACCAGCTAAACCGGATTAAATTAATGATTGCCACGGCTTTGCAAAAAAGATCGTCGACAGTGGCTTTTCCCGTCAGTGAAAAACCGAGCGGTAGTCAAGAAAGGGAATTTGCGATAAACTGAAATACGCGGGGGTCGATTTCTGCGCGATAATTGAAACAGACGCCATCGTCGTAAAGGAGATTTGATCCGATGAAAGAGCCGATCCTGAAAATTACTTATGGCGGTATTTTATCAGCGGTGGTTTTGCTGGCGACATATGCGATTACGGTTCCGATCCCCAACTCCATGGGCTATTTCAATCTTGGAGATGGCGTGATATTTGGCATATCAGCCATTATCGGTCCTTTTTCCGGACTTTGCGCCGCCTTGGGATCGGCCTTGGCCGACCTGGCTTATCAAGCTCCGATCTATATTCCCGGCACCATGATTATCAAAGGTGGAATGGGTCTTTTGGCGGGAACCGTTCTGACAAGGATGCCAGAGCTTCGCTGGTATTGGCAGGCCGTTCTGTTTGTCATCTGTGAGTTGATCATGGTCGGAGGTTATTTTCTCTATGAGCTTTTGATCTTTGGCCACGGTTATGCCATCGGAACCGTAACCACCAATCTGTTGCAGGGAGCGGCAGGAATCGTCCTTGGTCTGGCAATTGTTCCTCTGGCCCGAAGAGTAAAAAATGTGCTTCATTTTTAAGTGCCGTTGATGGCGATTGGCAAATGAGCATGAACAGTAACGTGAATGATGCAAGAGAGTCCCGGATTGTCAACCAGGCACAAAGTGGCGACGAGAACGCTTTTTCGCTGCTGGTCGAGCGGTATGCCGCTCGTCTTTACGGGGTCTGCTTTCATCTGCTAGGCAACAAAGAAGATGCCGAGGATTGTGTTCAGGAAAGTTTCATCAAGATTTATCGTTCGCTGGCCGGCTATCATTTCCGCTCATCATTTTACACATGGGCTTATCGGATCAGCGTGAATGTCTGCCTCGATTATCGCCGAAAAAACAATCGGGCGAAAACCGTGTCACTGGATGAAGGTTTGGAGACCTCATCCGGTCAGCTTTTTCATCAAGTTGCCGATGACCTGCCGCTTCCGGATCAGCTTCTGGAAAGTTCGGAGTTGACAGAATTGGTACGGGAAGAATTGTCTTTGATGCCGGCTTATTTGCGTGACATCGTTATTTTACGAGATCTGGAGGGATTGAGCTATTCGGAGCTGGCGGGTCTTTTGAGGATATCGGAAGGAACGGTCAAGTCACGTCTGTTTCGGGGGCGCAAACAACTTATGGAAAGAATTCGTCGCCGGGAACAAAACCGATCAGATGATCGTCAAACAAATAGAGAGGTATCCATCGGGCGAAAGGAGGGGATGAAATGAAGTTGCGCTGTCGGTTATCCAATAGACGTATGATTGAATATCTGGACGAAACCATGTCGGCCTCTGCTCGCAAACGTTTTGATTTGCATCTTGCTTCATGTGAGGACTGTCGCGATAAATTGGCCGAGCAAAAAAATTGGCTGGCGCAACGTGCTGCTCTATTGGCTGACCAAAAGGAAAATGGGCTGCTGCCCGATGATCTGCCCGCCAAGATTATGGCTGCCGTGGGTAAGGCAACCACGACAGAGCAGACCGAGTTCCGATCAAAACCATCTTTGCGAAGGGTTTGGTTGGTCCCGGTGGGCGTTGTGGCAGCTTTGGCGCTGTTCGTCGCGATTTGGCAGATTCTTCCTTTCCTTACAAAGCAATTCCCTGTTCATCCCCAAAAATCGATCCGGGATTTTGCATCACCCTTGGAGCCGGCATATTCGGTTCTAGCACCGTCATACGCAGTTGAAGACACTTACAATGCTAATGGATATGGTTCGTGGTATTTATTTTTGCCGGAAAAAGGGGATCAAATCGCGCTGAACAACACATCAGGGGAGTCGGAAATCTGTTATTTGACTGTGCTGAATTTAGCAGCGGATGCACGAGCTGCTGTTTTAGAAAACGACCTGAACACTGCGGTCATTCTTTTCCCTGTTTCCCCCGATTCAGTGACGGAACTAAGCGACCGGGCGGAGAGTGTTTTAAAGGCCTGTTCAACCCCTTTTCAAATTGAGATCATCAAATCGGCGGACATTCAAAGACACCTGAACAGCATGGATCCGGTTCTTTATGGTATGATGTTCAACGTACCACCCGCTGATTCGGATTGGATTCTCATTTGGATAGGGAAGTGATGATTTGCCGCGCAAAACATTTTTGCTCTTGGATGGCAACAGCCTGATCAACCGGGCTTATTACGGCCTTTTCGGCCGACAAATCTTGACCGCACCGGATGGTACGCCCACCGGCGCGATCTTTGCTTTTCTGAATATGTATCTGAAATATATCGAGACATATACGCCCACCCACGTGGCCGCGGCCTTTGACCGCAAAGAACCGACATTTCGCCACGGATGGTATGACAGGTATAAAGCCACACGCCGCCCCATGGATGAGGATCTTGCCGTCCAGATTCCGTTGCTTCAGGAGCTGTTGACCAAAATGGGAGTAAGTTGGCTGGATTTGGCCGGCTTTGAAGCTGATGATTTGTTAGGAACCCTAGCCGACCGTGGAGAAAAAGCCGGCATGGAGGTATTGATCATCAGCGGCGATCAGGACAGTTTTCAATTGGTGAACTCGAATATTACCATTTTACAGCCGGTCAGCCGTAACGGTCGAACCACCATTGAGCGTTACGATCCTGCGGCGGTTTATGAGCGTTTCGGTGTCCGTCCGGAGCAATTTGTCGATCTGAAGGCCATCATGGGAGATTCCTCAGACAATATACCGGGGGTCAAGGGAATCGGGATCAAAGGCGCGACTGAACTGATTGCCCGTTATGGTTCGCTGGACGACATTTATCATGCTTTGGACGAGATTCGCCCGGCATTGGCCAACAAATTACGCGACGGTCGTGAGCTGGCCTATCTCTCTCAAGAGCTCAGTCGAATCCGTCGGGATGTTCCTTTAGAGGTTGATCTTGATGATCTGGCGCTCAAGCCTTATACGGAGGATCTGGTCGATTTATTCAACCGCCTGGGTTTTCAAAGAATGATCAGTCGACTTGATCTGGATAACAGTCCGGATCAGGAAGCTTCGGAGCAAGAACAACCGACCGTAAGCCGGGTTGGTCTGAAACATTTACAGGAAGATTTGGCACGATCCCGGCCGCTGATCGCCATTCATGTGGCCGACAATCGTGAGATGTTTTGGTGTTCGCAGCCAAGGGAGATTTTCTGTGTGGAATCGGAATATTTAACATCCGCTTGGTCTTCTTTAGGTGAATTCGAGGGGATGATCGCTTGTCAGGACTACAAGCAGCTGCTGCATGACCATGATTTGCCGCTGTTGGATGGCAAGATCCATGATGTCACGATTGCGGCGTATCTGTTAAATCAACTGGACGGCCGTCCCAATCTGGCCAGAATATATCAACAGTTGACCGGCCGGGTTCTCTACGAAATCCAACCGGAGACAGGCGGACAGATCGAAATGGATGAAGCCTGGTCCTTATCGGGTCTTGCCGCCGAACAGCCCATCGATTCGGGGCAAGGATACTTGGCCCATGCCATTTACGAGATCGCCCGTCAGCAGCAGACGCAAATAGGCGAACGAGGGATTGAGCAGCTGGCCTATGAAATTGAAATGCCCTTAGCCGGTATTTTGGCCGATATGGAAAAGCACGGTTTTCTGCTGGATGAACAAGTCCTCGACCAATTGGCCATCGAAATGGACCAAAGTTTGGGGGAATTGCAAACACAGATTTTTGACTTATGCGATTGTACCTTTAATTTAAATTCGCCGAAACAGTTAAGTGAAGTCCTTTTTGAAAAACTAGGATTAAAACCGGGCAAAAAGCGCAGCGGGGGCTCCTATTCAACCGACTCGGAAGAGCTGGAGCGCTTGTTCAATGATCATCCTGCTATTCCGCTCATCATCGAGCATCGCCAGGTTGCCAAATTGCGCTCAACATATATTGAAGGGTTGCGCAAGGTGATCAGTCCGTCGGACGGTCGCGTACATACGACTTTTAATCAGACTCTGACGGCAACCGGCCGGCTGAGCAGTTCGGAGCCTAATCTGCAAAACATTCCGATTCGGATGGCCGCCGGTGAAAAAATCCGACGGGCTTTTATCGCGCCTCCCGGTTATGTCCTTTTGGATGCCGACTATTCTCAGATTGAACTGCGTCTTTTGGCTCACCTATCCGGTGATCCGGCTATGATCGAAGCCTTCGTCGAAAATCAGGACATCCATGTCAATACCGCCTGCCGGATTTTTGCCCTTCCTCCGGAGCAAATAACGGCAGAAATGCGGGCGATCGCCAAGACCATGAACTTCAGCATTGTTTATGGCATCAGCGATTTTGGACTGGCGCGTGATTTGGGTGTTCCGATTCGCGAAGCTCACAGATACATCACCGAATATGAACACCAATATCCCGAAGTGCGACGTTATTTGAACGATCAGGTCGAATATGCGTACCGGCATGGTTATGTTGAAACCCTGACCGGTCGGCGCCGGCTGATCACAGAATTAAAAGCACCCAATCGGAATCTGCGCCAATTCGGTGAACGCGCCGCCATGAATACTCCTGTTCAGGGTACTGCGGCAGATTTAATTAAAATCGCCATGGTTCGTACGGATCAAGGGTTTCGAGCCGCTAATCTGGATGCACGGCTGATTCTTCAGGTCCATGACGAGCTGATTGTCGAGGCCTGCATCCAAGATGCCGATCGGGCAGCAAAAATCCTGCGTGAGGCCATGGAGGGGGCCATGCAATTGAATGTCCCTCTTGTTGCCGACGTACGTCAGGGTGTCTGCTGGGCAGATTGCCAATCATAAAAAGCAGGTGGTGATGAAATGTTTATTATCGGTGTAACCGGTGGGATCGGCTGCGGCAAAAGTTCGGTGGCTCGGATCTGTTTAGAAGCAGGGGTTCCGGTCATCGACGCCGATCAGCTTTCCCATGAGGTGACCGCGGCGGGCGGCGCGGCTATACCGGCCATGATTGAAACTTTTGGCACCGGTGTCATCGACAACCAAGGTGCTCTTAACCGTGAATATATGGCCAAGAAGGTTTTTCAAAATCATCGCGCGCTGGATCAACTCAGCGCGATTGTCCATCTGTACGTCATTGAGCAAATGCACTTGGAGATCGGGAATCTGGAAAAGAAAAAATCGCAAGCCGTTGTTTTGGACGTTCCGATACCGGTAAAAAACGGTTTTGTCGATATTTGCGACCAGATCTGGGTGGTCTGGGCCAATGATGAAAACCGTTTGCGTCGACTTGCGGCTCGCGGCATGGATGAAGACGAATCACGCAGACGGATCGCCATGCAGATGACACGGGAAGAATACCTAGCGTTGGCCGATCATGTGATCGAAAATGACGGGAGCTTGGACCAACTGCGAGAAAAGGTTCAGGAACTTCTTGTCGATGAGCTGGGACAACGGGGAATACGCCTGCCCAAGGATCTGCTCAATCGGTGAAGTCAGACGTTAAAGCGAAACAGCACCACATCACCATCTTGAATAACGTAATCCTTGCCTTCTGAACGGATCAGGCCCTTATCGCGGGCGGCGGCTATGCTTCCGCAACCGTCCAGATCGGTAAACGTCACAACCTCAGCCCGGATAAAACCACGCTCAAAATCAGAGTGGATCTTGCCGGCTGCCTGAGGTGCTCGTGTGCCGCGACGAATCGTCCAGGCCCGGACTTCGTCCGACCCAATTGTTAGAAAGGAAATCAGCCCGAGCAGACGATATCCGGCATGAATAATTTTATCCAATCCGGATTGGCTCAAGCCAAGCTCATCAAGAAATGGCCGGCGTTCTTCTTCGTCAAGACCGGCGATCTCTTCTTCAATTCGAGCGCTGATCTGCACAACCTCCGCCGCTTCTGCTTCGGCAATTCGGCGGACGGCCTGCGTATGTTCCGATTCTTTTGAACCATTCAGCGCATCTTCAGCAATGTTGGCAACATAAAGGACCGGCTTGGCCGAGAGCAGAGACAGATTACGGATAAAAGGCCGATCATCTTTTTTCATATCAAACATTCTGGCCGAACGCCCCTGCGCCAGATGATCGTATAGTCGTTCCTCGAAATTCAGTTCGGCTTGGATTTTTTTGTCGCCGCCTTTGGCCATTTTTCTTGTTTTATCCAGGCGGCGCTCCATGTGCTCCATGTCGGCGAGAATCAATTCCAAATTAACTGTTTCGATGTCGCGCAGCGGGTCTGCCCGACCGTTGACATGAACAACATGATCATCATCGAAACAGCGAACAACATGAATAATGGCGTCAACTTCACGAATATTGGCCAGAAATTTATTGCCCAGGCCCTCACCCTTGCTGGCGCCTTTAACCAACCCGGCGATATCAACAAAATCGATGACAGCCGGTACTCGTTTTCTAGGGTGAAAAAGTTCCACCAATCGATCCAATCGTTTATCCGGGACCGTGACCACCCCCACATTGGGTTCAATGGTGCAAAACGGATAATTGGCAGTGGCGGCCCCCGCCCGTGTGATTGCATTGAACAGTGTGCTTTTGCCGACGTTCGGCAGGCCGACGATACCTAGTTTCACTTGTTTTTATATCTCCTTTATTTTCAACGGTCTTGGGGTTTCGTCTTAAAAATCACTTAAGACTGTCAGACCTAATATAATACATGCTTCGGCCGGTTCCATGTTTGAAGCTTATTCTCGCGGCCATAAGCTTTTTCAGTGCGGCTAGTACAGACGATCTTCCGATACTCGGACAATGACGAGAATGACCGTCGCACTGGTGGTAACGATACCCTCAATCTAGTTGTACGTCTCGTATTCTGTATTTTGGCAATCTCTGCTAAACGATCTAAATCTACCGGCTTTTGCGTGACGAATATGTCTTGTCTACCAGACCAATATATGTTCTTTCCGTCTAATTTTAGTTTGTTTTGGACGAAAAAACAATATTTGGGATGACATACGACTTTAAATGCGACTTTAAACATTTCGACCTCCGCCTTTTGTCGGGCTTTGACATTCAATTGAAAAACCGCCAGAAAAAAATCATGCTATTCTTGGCAAAAAGAATATTTACAGAACGATGGGGGAACAGATGGCCATACGCTGCGGCAGTGTGCGCTCCTGCGCATTGGACGGAATAAAAGGAATTGTGGTGGATATCGAGGCATCGTTGCTACCGGGTCTGCCGTCCTTCGATATCGTCGGTCAGGGTGATTCCGCCATACGTGAGGCACGCAATCGAGTCTATGCCGCCATTAAAAACAGCGGGTATCAGTTTCCATCCTGTCGAATTACAACCAGTCTGGCACCCGCTTGGATACGCAAAGGCGGTTCAGGGTTTGATTTGCCGTTGGCGTTGGCGATCCTCATCGCATCAGGACAGGTCAGACAGCCTGATCGACTTTTCTGCGCTTTTGGCGAATTGGGTTTAACCGGCGAAGTCCGGGGCGTGCCCGGCACGATCTGTCGTGTTGCTTGTTGTCTGGAAAAAAGCTTGACTCCGATTATTGTTCCCAATGCCAATGCATCCGAGGCTCGGGCGGTTTGCGCCGATGGCTTGATTACGGTCGGCTGTCTGAGGGAACTGATCGATTACCTGCAAAGTGGTCGTTTGCCGGCCTCGCCATCAATTGAGACAAGCAACGAGCGGTTCCCGGGAGTTTTTTCGGTCGAACCTTTGTCACGGCCATCCCTAGCCTTAATCCGAGGTCAGGAGAAAGCTGTTCGAGGGGTTCAGATCGCTTGTGCCGGACGTCACAACATTTTATTGTTGGGATCGCCAGGCTGCGGAAAAACCTCTCTGGCTTCGGTTTTGCCTGATCTCCTGCCGCCTTTGAACCATCAGGAAGCCCTTGAGGTTACTCAGATCTACAGTGTTTCCGGTTTAATGCGAGAAAATGAAGGTTTGATCAGGAAGCGACCTTTTCGGGCACCCCACCATTCCATCAGTCGTTCGGCCATGATCGGCGGCGGTTCGATTCCGATTCCCGGTGAAATCAGCTTGGCCCACCAAGGGGTTCTTTTTTTGGATGAGATGACGGAATTCAAGACGGATGTTTTGGACCTGTTGCGCCAGCCCCTTGAAGAACGGCAGGTTCGTTTGGCAAGACTGCATCACAACGTGACCTATCCCTCTGATTTTATTTTGATCGGAGCGGCTAATCCATGCCGTTGCGGAAATTATTTTGAACCGGATCAAATTTGTCGATGCACGCCCGATCAGATCAGACGACATTTGAGAAATATCAGCGGGCCGCTTCTGGATCGCATGGATTTGGTGGTGGAAATGACCCGACTGGAAGCGGATATCCTTCCTGTTTGTGTTTCCGGCAGGCCAAATGCCGGTATTAATCCGGAGGATGTTGCTCAACAGATCACCGCATGCTGGCAGGTCCAATTACAGCGTATGCGGCGAACCGGCCAGCATTCCCCGGGAAACGGTCGCCAACGAGGTGAAAATCTGGCCGAGCATCTGGAGATCGACCGCCAGATGCTCGATCAGGCGGCCAAGATGGCCAACAACTTGAAATTGTCGGTTCGTGGCTATCAACGCCTTCTTCGAGTCGCCAGAACCATTGCCGACTTGGATGGGGAAAAGGCGGTTCAATATAACCATGTGACCGAAGCGATGCAATATCGGTTGCGATTATCTTGAGTCGGAGGTAGGAGGTAGGAATGAGCAAGGATCTGCTTGAAATGCAAAACGGGCTTTGTTATCTGGAATTTTGTCGACAGGTGGGAGTCAACCGTATTTTATTTAAACGCTTGATTCAAAGATTTCCTGATTTAAACGATTTGATTCAAGCCGGACCCAAGCAAATTGCTGAGATCGTGCTTGGACCACCGGATAAGATTCGCCGTATCTACGCTTTTTTTAACAACAAGCGCCTACAGGAAGATTTTGCCCAAAAGGCACAATCGGCGTTTGAACTGGGAATAAGAGCTGTTTTTTATACCGACCCGCGATATCCCGGCAGGTTGAAAGAAATAAACGGCTGTCCGACCGTGCTGTTTTACCGTGGTCAGGATATCGCCTCGATTTTTGCCAAGGAATATTTTGTTACATTGGTAGGCACCAGAACCCCGACACCATATGGGAAAATGGTCAGCCGAAAAATAGTTGCCGATTTGGCGGCCGATTCGGTGGTCATTATCAGCGGAATGGCCAGAGGTATAGATGCCGAGGTGCATCGGACCGCCCTGAGAGAAGGAGCAACAACCATCGCCGTTATTGGCAGTGGTCCGGATCTGGTTTATCCTCCGGAACACAACGATCTGATGGAGGAGATCGCCAGAACCGGACTGGTAATCAGTGAATTGCCGCCGGGAGCACCACCGCGCAGACAACATTTTCCGGCCCGTAATCGGATATTAAGCGGCCTAGCCGATGCGGTCGCCGTCATTGAAGCATCCGTGGACAGCGGAACCATGATCACCGCCGGATTTGCCGGTGAACAGGGCAGGGATGTTTTTGCTGTGCCGGGGAGCATTCTGTCGCCTTTGAGTCAAGGTTGCAACAAATTAATTCAAGAAGGTGCGGAGGTTTTGACCAGCGCCTCGGATATTCTTTGGCGCCTGCCGAAGGGCGCCCTGCAGACAAGAATCGAGCAGGCCGTTCGGACTGCGGTCAACAGATTCGAGCCGGAAGATCTGTTGACCAGAGTAATCAATGCATTAACCGGGCATGAAATGACACTGGCTGACCTAGCCGTACACGTCAACTTATCGCTTCCGGACATAGCCGGCATCCTGACCGGACTGGAAATGAACGGCCTTGTTGTTTGCAGTAGGGGCAGATATTCTTTGACAGAGTCAGCGCTTTGTTGTAATAATAGTTAGCGGCGGTCGCCGGTGCGGTGGTTGCCGGATCCTGAAATCAGGAATTTTATCAATTGACAAAGGATAAACTGAATGAGCAAGACTTTGGTTATCGTTGAATCCCCGGCCAAGAGCAAGACTATCGGAAGATATCTGGGGAAAGACTATGAACTTACTGCGTCTTCCGGCCATGTTCGCGATTTGCCGTCCTCGACCATGGGTGTCGATGTCGAAAACAATTACAAACCGCGTTACATCAGCTTAAAAGGCAAAGAAAAGGTCATTCGTGAATTAAAAGAAAAGGCCGCGGCATGCGATCGCGTTCTTCTTGCCACCGACCCTGATCGAGAAGGAGAGGCCATTGCCTGGCATGTGGCACAGCTTTTGAAAATCGACGAGCAGAGCCCGTGTCGCATTTCCTTTAATGAAATCACAAAGACCGCTGTCCAAAACGCTGTCGAAAATCCTCGCGCCATCGATATGGATCTGGTTAATTCCCAACAGGCGCGCCGAATCCTTGATCGGCTGGTCGGCTATGAGCTTAGTCCGCTTCTTTGGAAAAAAGTCAAAACCGGGCTTTCCGCCGGACGGGTTCAATCGGTTACGACGCGCATGATCGTCGACCGAGAAAGAGAAATTGAGGCTTTTAAACCGGAAGAGTACTGGTTGCTCACGGCGTTTTTACAAAAAACGGCGCAAGATCCTCTCTTTAAAGCCAGATATCATGGCGAACAATCCGGTGAAAAAATCCAAAAGCGCAAGCTGACGCAACAAGATCAGGTTGATGAATTGATTCAATCTCTGCAAGGGCAGACATACACGGTCGCAAAGGTCAAGAAAAGCAGCCGGCAAAGACAACCGGGACCACCCTTTACAACCAGCATGCTTCAGCAGGAGGCCGCACGTTACCTTGGTTTTACTTCAAAAAAAACCATGAGCATCGCCCAGAAGCTTTATGAAGGCATCGATATGCAAGATTCTGGCGCGACCGCGCTTGTGACCTATATCCGTACGGATTCGATCCGTGTCTCGGCAGAGGCGGAACATGAGGCAAGACGGTTTATTCAATCAACCTATGGCGACCAATATTTGCCCAAATTTCCGCGCAGATTTAAAAACAAAAATTCCGCCCAAGACGCCCATGAGGCCATTCGGCCGGTTCATTATGATTTACATCCTGACCGGATCAAAGGCCAGCTTTCTTATGACCAGCATCGGCTTTACAAGCTGATCTGGGACAAGTTTATGGCCAGCCAGATGGCCGCGGCCCAAATCGACACGGTGACAGCGGATATTGCGGCGGGTACGCACATTTTTCGGGCACAAGGTGAAACGGTCCGATTTTCCGGTTTCTTGGCTCAATATGGCCAGCAGTTGGTGGACCAGGAAGCTGATAAGGAAAAAGAGAAGGAAAACAAGCCGGCCGACAAGCTCCCGTCATTGATCGAAAATGAGACATTAAAACTGGATCGTCTGATGCCGGAGCAAAAATTCACACAGCCGCCGGCCAGATATACCGAGGCAACTTTGGTCAAGGCAATGGAAGAGAATGGAATAGGCAGGCCTTCAACTTACGCGCCGACGTTATCCGTCATACAAGATCGGCTTTATGTCGAAAAACAACAAAGGTTCTTTCATCCGACCGAATTGGGCAAACTAATCACCGTGATGCTGGAGGAGAATTTTGCCGAAATCGTTGATGTGGCGTTTACCGCTGACTTAGAGAAGCGTTTGGATACGGTGGAATCAGGTGAACAGGATTGGGTCGGTCTGCTCGACGACTTTTATCCGAAATTTCACAAACAGATCATTGAGGCGGGCAAAAACCTTGAAAGGGTGAAGATTCCGGAGGTTCCAATCGGAGAGAAATGCCCGGATTGTCAAACCGGAGATCTGGTGATCAAAGAGGGGCGTTATGGAAAATTCATCGCCTGCAACGGTTATCCCACGTGTAAATACACTCGCAACCTGGAATCCACTGTCAAAGGCAAATGTCCGCTTTGTGGATCCGGCCTGATCAGCCGTGTTTCCAAGAAATATCGCAACAGTCGTTTTTACCTTTGTGATAAACAAGGCAGCGACCCGGAATGTCCCTTTATCAGCTGGAACCTTCCCATAGAGGGCAAAAACTGTGAAACCTGCGGCAGTTACATGGTGTGGAAGAATTTTCGCGGTCGTTCTTATCCTGGGTGCGGCAATCGGGATTGTCCGACGAATAAAAAGAAAAAAGCATCAACCAAGCAAACAACCAAGCAGGAAAATCAAGATTTAACATCAGAGGCGGCCGACAACGACGAAAAAGATGTCTGATATGTCATCAGCAACCGTCATCGGTGCCGGTTTGGCAGGCTGTGAAGCCGCTTGGCAACTAGCCAGTCGAGGGATAGCTGTTCTTCTGATTGACATGAAACCGGAACGATTTTCGCCGGCGCATCGGTTTTTCGGTTTTGCCGAACTGGTGTGCAGCAATTCTTTTCGCTCTGTGCGTTTGGAAAACGCGGTCGGACTGCTCAAGGAGGAAATGCGGCGGCTCAATTCTCTGATCATGCATTGCGCCGACCGGACACGTCTGCCGGCAGGAGGTGCGCTGGCCGTTGATCGGGAGCTGTTTTCCACCACCGTAACCGAGCAATTAACCCAACACCCCTTGATCCGAATTGTTTCGGAATATGTCGATGCCATACCGCAGGGGGGGACGGTCATTGTCGCCACAGGACCGCTGACCGATGCGGATCTGTTCGCTGATATCCGCCGGCGTCTGAGCATTGATACGCTGTATTTTTATGATGCGGCCGCCCCCATTGTTTCGGCTGAATCGATTGATCAGAAGATCGCATTTCGCCAATCAAGATATGGGCGTGGTGGTGACGATTATCTCAATTGCCCGTTGAACGAAGAAGAATATGAAAAATTTAGGTCGGCGTTGACTCAAGCCGATCGGGTTGAATTGCCTGATTTTGAACGAGAAATCGTTTTTGAAGGTTGTGTGCCGATTGAAACCATGGCCAGCCGAGGAAAAGATACGATGCGCTTTGGCCCGCTCAAACCGGTCGGGCTGATCGATCCAAGAACCGGGCGTGAACCCTATGCATGTGTTCAGCTACGTCAGGATAATCGGGCCGGAAGCCTTTACAATTTGGTTGGCTTTCAGACCCGTCTGCGCATCGGTGAGCAGCAACGTGTATTTCGCTTGATTCCCGGCCTGGAAAATGCTGAATTTCTTCGTTACGGTGTCATGCATCGCAACACCTTCCTGCCTTCTCCCGAAGTGCTGAATTCCGATTACAGTACACGAATCAACGAGCGACTCTTTTTCGCGGGGCAGATCACCGGGGTTGAGGGATATGTCGAATCGGCTGCGTCGGGCTTGTTGGCAGGTTGGCAGGCCGCCGGCCAGATTTTGGGATTTTCTCGGAACGTGAGACTGAAATACCTACCTTCCGACCGGACCGTCATCGGTGCCATGGCTCGTTACATTTCCGATCCGGCTGTTCGTCATTTTCAACCGATGAATGCTAATTTCGGCCTGATTCGGCCGCTGAGCGAGCGGATCCGAAAAAAGGAGCTTCGCGCCCAAGCACTGGCGGCCCGATCACTGAAGGAGATCGATGAGTTGGTCGGCCGATGCGTTTTTTAGCCTGCGGTCAGACATCGTCACGGCGAATGGTAATAACCGCGTCAGGCCTCCGATTTGCGCAAACGAAGGCGGTTATTCTATAATAAATAGTCAACCAGAAGATTTCGTTAAATCGCACGGTTTGGAGGGTTAATCATGGCAGGATTTTTCGGCTTTTTTGATTATACAAAGGAGGGGCGAGGGGTTTATCCGGATGATCCTCCTAAAGGTCCCATCGTCACTTTTTTCGCCATTTTGGGACGAAAATTCTGGAAGATTGTCCAAATTAATCTGATGTATATTCTATTCAGCTTGCCGGCATTGCTGGTCTCGATTGTTCTGGCAACACTGGCCTTTCAATGGTTGTTTCCCGGTCTGACCGTTGAGTCCTTGGCGGTATTGATCAAAGAAACCGGTGCCGTTTTAAATGAAGGTGTCACCTACGAGGCCCATGCCGCCTCACAGTTGCTTTTGATTTATGGTATCTTCGGCTTGTTGCTCACCGGCTTAGCTTTGGTTGTCGCCGGTCCGGTTCACGCCGGCTTTACATATGTTCTGCGTAATTACGCCAGAGAAGAGCACGCATTCATCTGGATGGATTTTAAAGAACACTTCGGCAAAAATTTCAAACAGTCGATTCTGGCATCGATCATCAGTTTGGTGGTGACGGTGATTTTGTTTTTCAATTTATCGTTTTACCTGAACACGGCGCTTGATTTAGGTTTCTTTCGACCGATGCTGGTTACGTTGTTGGTGCTGATTTTTATCTTTCACTGTTTTTGCCAGATGTATCTTTATCCGATGATGATTACCTTTGAATTGTCCTTGAAGCAGCTTTACAAAAATTGTATTCTCTTTGGTTTTCTCAGATTGCCGATTAATTTTGCCCTGCTGGTCGTCAGTTTGATTTTACTGCTGGGCATTCCGTTGCTGATGTTTTTTATCGGCAGCGGACTGTCTTTTTTGCTGGTCTTTATCTATTATCTTTTTCTGGCTTTCGGGATTAATTTGCTGATGACCAACTTTTTTGTCTATCGTGGGCTGGATAAATATATGATACAAAAAATCCAGAATGCCGATGTCCAAAATCAGGAAGCGGTCAGCGAATCACCGGCGGATCAAACAGCCGGTCAGACAGAGGAGGAGCCGGACCAAGAGCTTGTTCCGCAAGAAAGCTGACCGATCGGGTCAGCTTTGGGGAGCATTTTGGATTTGTGAACAGATCGTCAGGTTTCCAACAGGTTATTCATATCGTATAATCCCGCCGGTTTTCCCACTATGAAACGAGCAGCGGCGATGGCTCCACGCGCAAAAACCGAACGTGAGCCGGCCGAATGGTGTAATGTGATCAGTTCTTCCTGACCGGCAAAAAGAACCGTGTGCTCACCAACGATGTTGCCGCCGCGAATGGCGTGCATACCGATTTCAATCGGGTTTCTCTTTTGGTGTATCTGCGAACGATCGTGAATCAGCTGCATTTTACCGTTTAATTCTTGGTTGATCTGTTCCGCCAGCATGAGTGCGGTGCCGGAAGGCGCGTCGACTTTTTGATTGTGGTGGGCTTCGATGATCTCAATATCGTAATCCGGCACAAGCAGATGGGCGGCTTGGCGGGCCAATTTTGCCAAGAGGTTAATTCCCAACGACATGTTGGCGGATTTGAAAATCGGAGCGATTTGAGCAAGCTGAGCAAGATCGGTCTCCAGATCCGTCGAAAGTCCGGTCGTGCAAATTACGGCCGGGCACCGGCGCTGACGAATCAGCTCAAACAAACCGGGCAGTGCCGAGGGGTTGGAAAAATCAATGACGACATCAAAATCGACCGTGCAAGCAATCGGTTGGTCATAGATCGGGTAGGGAACATCGGCGTCGGTAACCAAGTCGGAACCCGCCACCATCACCAAGTCGTCGCTTTGAGATATGATCTGACGAATGACTTGACCCATTCGCCCTTGGCTTCCGTTAAGAAAAATTCGGATTGGCATTTGTGTTGTCCTTTCTGGGATGGAAAAATCGGTCGGTCAGGGAAGAAGATCCAGATCGGCGAGCGCTCGGCGGATGATGTCGAGATTTTTTTCGCTGGTGTCGCACAGCGGCAAACGACACTTTCCGACAGCCATGCCCATCAGGTTTAAGGCGGCCTTGACCGGGATCGGATTCACATCGCAGAACAGGGCTTTAATGAGAGGGATTAATCGAACCTGCAGACGTGTGGCCGCCGAGATTTCGCCATTAAAGAAATGGTCCACCATCTGGCTGGTCAAATTCGGCACCACATTGGCGATGACCGAAATAACACCGAGGCCGCCCAGTGACAACATGGGCAAAACCATGGCGTCTTCGCCGGAATATAAATTCAGGCTCTCACCACACAGACTGGCTGCTTCAGCGGCCTGCTCGATTCGACATTCCTTGACGGCATTGATGGTGGGTAATTGGCTGAGGCGAGCCATTGTTTCCGGATTGATGTTGAGACCGGTACGACCGGGAACGTTATAAAGGATAACCGGCAGATCGGTGGCCTCGGCGATGGCTTTGTAATGCAAATAAAGTCCTTCTTGGGAGGTCTTGTTATAGTAGGGCGTCACACTTAACAGGGCATCGGCTCCTAAATCAGCAGCCCTTTGGCTTAAAAAAATTGCGTGCGCCGTGTCATTGCTGCCTGTTCCGGCAACGACAGGTATGCGTCCGTTGACTGTTTGGACGACAAAACGGATGGCATCCAAATGTTCGTCGTCGGGCATTGTGGAGGCTTCACCCGTTGTACCGGCGACGATGATGGCTTTGGTATTGTTTTTGATCTGAAACTCACATAATTCCGCTAATTTATCGTGGTCGATGCCATTTGATGTGAACGGGGTGATAATGGCCACAGCAGAGCCTTTGAAGATCGGTTTTTTCATATCGACAACCTCCGTTTTGATTCCCGTATCAAAGCGTAAGGGAACCACTTAAATGATAGCATTGTCTGTACTTTACAGTCAATCACCGATATAATGAATTGCCATGATTATGAAGCAGGATTTTCATTATGATTTGCCGGAACATCTGATCGCGCAGCACCCCCTAGCGCAGCGTGACGGTTCGCGTCTGTTGGTTTTGCCCCGTTCTGCCGAGATGGCGACAAGCCATCGGTTGTTTGCCGATATGCCGCAAATTCTTCGACCGGGAGATTGTCTGGTTATGAATAACACCAAGGTCATGCCGGCAAGGCTTCTTGGAGTTCGCCGAGACAGCGGTGCTGCGGTCGAGTTGCTGTTACTGCAAAAAAAATCTGCGACAACTTGGGAGGTTATCGTCCGACCGGGTCGCCGAGTCCGCGTCGGGCATTCTCTTGACTTTATTCCCGGTGAGTTATCCGCCGATGTTCTGGCCGTCCTGACCAATGGCAACCGGATTGTCCGCTTCAATTTCAACGGCATTTGGGAAACCATTTTGGATCGGGCCGGCGTGATGCCATTACCACCCTATATTCATGAGCAATTGACCGATCCTTCTCGATATCAGACGGTTTATGCCCGTCATGACGGTTCTGCCGCCGCGCCGACGGCCGGTCTGCATTTTACGATGAATTTGATTGAACTTCTGCAGGAAATGGGAGTCATAATTGTTGAACTTACGCTGCATATCGGACTGGGTACTTTTCGCCCGGTCAAGCATGACAACATCCAAGACCACATCATGCATGCCGAGTATTATCATCTGTCGGAAGAGGCCGCTGACCGAATCAATGCCGGTCGCCGGTCCGGTGGGCGCATCATAGCGGTCGGCACGACCAGCTGTCGGGTGCTGGAGACGCTGGCGGAGGAAGACGGAGAATTGAAAGCCGGGTCAGGCTGGACTCAAATCTATATTTTCCCCGGCTACCGGTTTAAAGCAATCGATGGCCTGATCACTAATTTTCATTTACCGGAATCAACGCTGATCATGCTGGTTTCGGCGCTGGCCGGCCGTGAAAGGGTCTTGGCTGCTTATCAGGAAGCCATTGAGCTTGAATACCGCTTTTTCAGCTTTGGCGATGCCATGTTAATTATCTAAGGAGCAAGATAAATGTCCGCGTTTATTAACGAGAAGTTTCCGGTCCGGTATGAGATCTGCCATGTTTGCAGACAATCGGGCGCGAGGTTGGGTCGGTTGCACACCCCCCATGGTTCGCTGGAGACACCGGCCTTCATGCCGGTCGGCACGCAGGCCACCGTAAAAGGTATGTCGCCGGAAGAAGTCAAGGCCATGGGTGCCGGTATGATTCTAGCCAACACCTACCATCTCTGGATGCGTCCGGGACCGGACATCATTCGCCAAGCCGGCGGTTTGCACCGGTTTATGAACTGGGATCAAGCCATCCTCACAGATAGCGGCGGTTTTCAGGTTTTCAGCTTGAGTGATCTGCGTCACATCACAGAAGAGGGCGTTAATTTTAAATCACATATTGACGGATCCCGTCGTACTCTGACACCGGAACTTTCGATGCAGATTCAAAATGATCTGGGTGCCGATATCATCATGGCCTTTGACGAATGCACGCCTTGGCCGGCGGAACATGACTATGTCAAAAGATCACTGGAAAGAACCACGCGTTGGCTTGAGCGATGCATTCAAGCCCATTCCAAGCCCGAGACTCAAGCTCTCTTTGGCATTGTCCAAGGTGGAACCTATGCCGATCTGCGGCGTCAAAGCGTCCGGGAGATCACGGCCTTTGATTTGCCGGGATTTGCGCTGGGCGGTTTGTCTGTGGGTGAGCCGGCACCGTTGTTGTTTTCCATGCTGGAAGAAACCGTACCTTTGCTTCCGGCGAACAAACCGCGTTATTTAATGGGTGTCGGCACACCGGATTATCTTGTCGAGGCATCGATTCGCGGCATCGATATGTTTGACTGTGTCCTGCCGACCCGGATCGGTCGAAACGGCTCGGTCTTGACCCGTAAAGGGCGGATGATTGTGCGTGATGCGAAATTTGCCCGTGATTTTTCGCCGATCGACCCGGCCTGTCAATGTTATGTGTGCCAGAATTATTCGCGTGCTTATATCCGTCATCTCATAAAAGCCAATGAAATATTTGGTCTGCGCCTGACCTCTTGGCACAATCTTCACTTTCTCTTCGATCTGATGGAACAGGTCAGAGCCGCGATCAAGGACAACCGATTGCTGGATTTTCGTGACCAATTGATCGCCGAATCCAATTATTGGCACCAGATAAACCATGACCGGCCAAGGCCTATTGATTAAATTTTCATGAATTTCCATAAATCCGATAACCGGACTTGATTCCAAGGTCGCCTTAGTGCTATGATCAACTGTGCTGTACATTAGCATAGTCGATCGTCGATGATCTCAAGGAGGATATTCAACATGCTCAAATTTCCCAGCATTGCGGTACTGGCCGCAGCCGAAGCGTCGCCCGGTGGTCTTGGTTCGACCTTGACTCTGATCGTGCCACTGGTTTTAATGTTTGCTTTAATGTATTTTCTGTTGATTCGCCCGCAGAAGAAAAAGGAAAAGAAACTGCGGGAACAGATCGAAGCCATGGTTGTCGGCGATAATGTGGTAACCATCGGTGGGCTGGTCGGCCAGATTGTCAATATCAAGGACGATGAGGTCACCATTTCGACCAGCGTGGCCAAAACTTTGGTGACCTTTAAAAAGAGCGCGATTAATACCATTCAAAAACCTATTTCAGAATAGGGAAGAGCAACCGGAAGGAGTTTTAGATGAAACATATTAAAATCATCAGCGGCCCCTGTGTTACGCCACCTGCCGGCGGCAAAGCCTGCGGCGCGTGTCAGACCTCTTGCCAATCGGCCTGTAAAACCAGTTGCACGGTAGCCAATCAGCCTTGTGAGAATCCCAAACGCTGAGATCAATTTTACCGCCGATAAGTAGGATATAAAAACAGTGGAATGCCCGCAGCCTTTCACTGTTTTTCAATACGGAGGATCAGATTGCTTCATTTGTTTTCACTCAACGGGGATCGGTTGGCTTTTGATGCTGAAAGCGGTGCGTTGCATAGCTTGGACGAAACGGCCCATACTGTTTTATCGGCTTGGATGGATGCCGGACAAAAACCGCCTTCCGCTCAGGTGCTGGAAAAACTTGCCGACCGATATGGCTCGGCGGTCTTCGCCTGTCAGCAGGAAATTCTGGACGCCCGGGATCAAGGCTTGATGTTTGTGCCGGATGTGGAGATCAAACCGGAACAACTTTATCCCGGAGAGCCGCGGATCAAATCAATGTGCCTTCATCTGTGTCACGATTGTAATTTGCGCTGCCGATACTGCTTTGCCGGCACCGGTGATTTCGGAACCGGACACCGCAGCATGCTCAGCGAAGAAACTGGTCGCAAGGCCATTGACTTTTTACTTTTGGCTGCCGGTGACCGACAAAATCTGGATATTGATTTTTTTGGCGGAGAACCGTTGCTTAATTGGCCGGTGGTCACGGCTCTGGTGGAATACTGCGAGAATAAGGCTGCGGAAACCGGCCGGGAAATTCGACTGACCATGACGACAAACGCCGTGCTTCTGGATCAGGAAAAAACCGATTACATCAACCGCCATTTTAAAAACTGCGTCCTCAGCATTGACGGCCGGCCGGATGTTCATAACCGTATGCGGCCGGATCTCGGCGGCAAAGGCTCATACGATCGGGTGGCCAATCATATTCGGACATTTGTGGCCGCCAGAGGTGAGCGTGAACACTATCTGCGCGGTACATTCACACGGGAAAATCTGGATTTTTCCGCAGATGCGCTGCATTTGGCAACATTATCCGATCAAGTGTCCCTTGAACCGGTTGTTTCACCGCCCGGCAGCGGATATGATATCCGTCCCGAGGATGTTCCGATTCTGGAAGCTGAATATGAAAAGCTGGCGACAATCATGAACCGGATGGATGAACAGGGTCAGGGATTCAATTTCTTTCATTTTATGATTGATCTGAAGGGAGGCCCCTGCGCTTTTAAACGTCTGAAAGGCTGCGGTGTGGGTACTGAATATTGCGCCGTAACGCCGGATGGCGATATTTATCCTTGTCATCAATTTGTCGGTCAGGAACAATTCCGTCTGGGCAACGTTCACGATCAGCCGATCGCCTTGAACCAAGATGTTTTGAAATGCTTCCAAGGCCTTTTGGTTCCCAACAAGGAAGCCTGTCGGAATTGCTGGGCCAGATATTTCTGTGGTGGCGGTTGTGCGGCTAATGCATGGCATGCCAGCGGTTCGATCAACGGTCTTTATGAAATCGGCTGTGCCCTGCAGAAAAAAAGATTGGAATGTGCTCTCTGGCTCCAGGCCAAGAAAATCGAACGTGGAGGTGAACGTTCATGATTTACCAATATAACGGATTTTTTCCGCAGATTGATGAGGAGGCTTTTGTGGCTCCCGGTGCATCGGTTGTCGGTGATGTCCGGATCGGTGCGCAATCATCGGTTTGGTTCAATGCTGTCATTCGCGGGGACAATGCTCCGGTCAGAATCGGAGAGGGAACCAGCGTTCAGGACAATGCCTGTATTCACGATCGCACGACCATCGGCAACCGGGTGACGATCGGCCATGGAGCCGTGGTTCATGCTTGTACTGTCGACGACAATGCGCTGATCGGTATGGGAGCTGTCATTCTTGATGGTGCGGTTGTGGGCGCCGATTCGATCGTGGCGGCCGGATCGGTGGTTCGTATGGGAACGATCATCCCGCCGGCCACTTTATTTGCCGGTAATCCGGCGGTTTGGAAAAAAGATTTATCGGAGGAAATTGTTGCCCTAAATCGTCAACATGCGGAATATTATGCCGAGCTGGGCAGCGATTATCGGAAAAACTGTCGGGAGATTATTGAGTATGCTGACGATTAAAGATGTTTTAAAAAATAAGGAGATCAAACAGCTGCTCGAAGCCACCGCCCTGCAGATGACGACGCTTGGTTATACAGAACATTCTTTTCGCCATTGCCGCCTGGTCTCCAATAAATGCGGCGAAATCCTGACCTTGCTTGACTATCCGGACCGCATTGCCGAATTGGGCCGTATCGCCGGTTATCTCCATGATATCGGCAATGCGGTCAACCGCAACAACCATGCCCAGTCCGGCGCTATCTTGGCCTATGATTTTCTGCGTCGGCAAGGCATGCCCTCCGACGAGTCGGTTCCGATCATGATGGCCATTGCCAACCATGACGAAGAGGTAGGAGTTCCGGTCAATCCTATTGCCGCTGCCCTTATTTTATCGGATAAAGCCGACGTTCATCGCTCGCGAGTGACCAATCGCGAGTTGCAATCCTTCGATATTCATGACCGAGTCAACTATGCAGCCACACATTCGTCAATCGCCGTCGATGCCCGGAACAAGATCGCGACCCTTAATCTGACAATTGATACCGAGATAAGCGCTGTAATGGATTATTTTGAAATTTTCCTGGTTCGGATGAAGATGTGCCGAAACGCGGCTCATTTTCTCGAATTGCGATTCAAATTGATGATTAACGGCAACCAGCTTCTTTAAAAAACAAATTTTTCAACGATAAAAAAGGATTTACCGGGTTTTTGTCGAATAATAGTAGTAGATCCTTTTATGATCGGGAAATTGATTGAAATGAGGGAGTCCAATCAGCAACTTGATTCCTCAGCAGGTCATCGAGGAGGTCAAGGCCAGAAACGAGCTGGTCGCTGTTGTTGAGCAATATGTCTGTCTGGACAAGCGAAGCGGCAGTAATTTTTTTGGGTTGTGTCCCTTTCATACCGAGAAGACACCGTCTTTCAGCGTGTCGCCGGCAAAGCAGATATACTATTGTTTTGGTTGTCATAAAGGCGGCGATGTCATTCATTTTATCATGGAAATTGAAAAGCTTAGTTATCCTCAGGCAATCCGGATGCTGGCCGAACGAGCCGGTGTCAGCATTCCGGAGCCGGATGATGAGATGTATCGAAAGCGCAGCGAACTCAACAAACAGCTCTATGCCATTAATCTGGAGGCGGCACGTTTTTTCTACCACGACTTAAACAGCGAAGCAGGCAAAGCCTGTCGGTCATACTTGAAGGAACGTGCTTTGTCCACGTCCACCATTCGCCGCTTTGGTCTGGGATATGCGGATGATTCATGGGATGGTCTTTACAAACATCTTTTGGAAAAGGGATTTGCCGAAGATATCTTGATGCGCTCCGGTCTTTTCCGCCGTGGAAAAAACAACCAAATCTACGACCTGTTTCGCGATCGCCTGATTTTTCCCATTATAGATATTATCGGCCGGATTGTCGCCTTCGGCGGCCGGGTGCTGGACGATGGTCAGCCCAAATACATCAATTCCCCTGAAACGCCGGTCTATACGAAGGGACGGCATCTCTTCGGCCTGAACCTGGCAAAGAACAGCCGTGCCAAGACAATCGTTGTTGTCGAAGGATATATGGACGCCATTGCTCTGCACCAAGCAGATGTACCGAACACGGTGGCCGCGCTGGGTACGGCGCTGACCGAAAATCAGGCGCAGATTCTGAGAAAATTTACCGAATCGGTCATTATTGCTTATGATTCCGATGCGGCGGGCCAAGCGGCTGCACTGCGAAGCATGGATATTTTAGGGGCCAAAGGAATCAAAGTGACCGTCTTGCAGGTTCCGGGTGAAAAAGATCCGGATGACTATATTCGCCGGAACGGGCCGGAGCGCTTTCATGCTCTTTTGGATAAAGCAATGCCATTGCTCGACTACAAGTTATTGGTCGCGCGCAAAAATCATACACAGGATGGCGAATTGGATATTCTTGCTTATCAAGATGCGGCCTGCCAAATTTTAGCCCAAGAACATAATGCAATCGTGCGGGAATTGTATTCGTCTAAATTGGCCGAAGAGCTCAACACTTCCACGGAATCCGTCCTGCGGGAGGTGGAGCGCCGTTTTCAAAATCCCGATGCGACACAACAAAGCGATCAGCTGAGGCAACGTCTCCAATCTAGGACCGCTGCCACGACATCGGCCGATTCGGCGAACGGAGATTCTGCAACACGGGAGGAACTTTACCTTTTGTGCATGTTGGCCGCCGACCCCGCCTTGTACGACAAGTTGGATCCGCAACCGCAACAGTCGGATTTTTCCGAGGGAGCAATGCAGGACATCGCCGGATATGCTCTGGAGCTAGCCGCCGAAAAAAACCTCGACACCTCTGTTTTGGTCGGACTGGGGGAAGAACATGTTGTGCTCGGGCAGCCCTTACCTGAATTACTGGCCCAAATCAGCATGAGACTGGATGTGACATTCGGTCATCAGGACTTGCTTATAGCCGCAAAGGAACAACATCAACGCCAGCGGATCAAGCGGCTACGTGAGCATCACGAAAATCTGAACAATGATTTACTTAACGAAAATGATCCGGACCAGCGGGAAATCCTGAAGGCTTTGCTACTGGATGTAAATCGGCAACTCATCGATCTGAAGCAAAAAAGCGGAGAAATTTAGGGGGAAAACGAATATGGCAAAAAAAACAAAACAAAGCTTGGTCAATGAATTGATCAATCAGGCAAAAAGCAACAAAAACCAAATTTCATACAAAGATGTCATGAGCGCAATCGAAGAATCAGACATCGATCTTGAACAGGCCGAAAAGGTTATCGATCGGTTGGAAATAGCAGGTATCCAAGTCATACCGGACAATACGGCTGATGAAGAAATACAACAGGAATCTGATTCCGCTAAAGATAATATGGAGAATATTGGAGTGGACGATCCGGTCCGGATGTACCTGAAAGAAATCGGCAAGGTTGATCTGCTGACTGCTGATGAGGAAAAAGAACTGGCCCAGCGAATCATCGATGGCGATCCGGACGCCAAAAATCAATTGTGCGAGGCCAACCTGCGATTGGTTGTGAGCATCGCCAAACGCTATGTCGGACGGGGAATGCAATTTTTAGATTTAATTCAAGAGGGCAATCTCGGTCTGATTAAGGCAGTGGATAAGTTTGATCACACCAAAGGATACAAGTTCAGCACATACGCAACCTGGTGGATCCGTCAGGCCATTACGCGTGCTATTGCCGATCAGGCCAGAACCATACGCATTCCGGTACACATGGTTGAAACCATCAACAAGCTGATTCGGATTCAGCGCCAGCTTATCCAAGAGCTTGGTCGTGAACCGGTAGCCGAAGAATTGGCCCAAGAAATGGGGATAACCGTGGAAAAGGTTCGTGAAATCATGAAGATTTCACAAGAACCGGTTTCGCTGGAAAAGCCGATCGGAGAAGAAGAGGATAGCCATTTGGGTGATTTTATTCCTGATGAGGATGCACCTTCACCTGCCGACCAAGCCGCATTTACTTTGCTGAAAGAGCAGTTGCTGGAGGTGCTGAAAGACTTGGCCCCACGCGAAGAGAAGGTTTTGCGCCTGCGGTTCGGTCTGGATGACGGACGAACCAGAACCCTTGAAGAGGTCGGCAAAGAATTCAATGTCACGCGAGAGCGCATTCGTCAAATTGAAGCCAAAGCTCTGCGTAAAATGCGTCACCCGAGCCGCAGCAAAAAGCTGAAAGACTATCTTGATTGAGGGCAAAATCATTTGTCGGAAATGAAATCTGATTATCGCTTACCCGAACGGCTGCAGGCTGTGGCGGATTTGGTGCCGCCCTGCAACTGCCTTCATGATGTGGGAACCGATCATGCTTGGCTCCCCATCGCTTTGATGCTTGCAGAACGATGCCGTCGCGCCTTGGCGATTGACATGAATGCTGGTCCGCTCCAGGCGGCCACACGCAATGTTTTGACCGCCGGTTTGGCCTGCTGCATTCAAATCATCCAAACCGACGGCCTGAAAAATATCAACCTCGGCACGGACGATGTGGTTGTTATTGCCGGTTTAGGTGGTTTGGAGATGATCCGGATTTTGCAAGAACAACCCCGACGGTGCAAATCCATTGTTTTACAGCCCATGAAATCTGCTCCCGAGTTGCGGACTTGGTTGACTGAAAACGGCTATATCATCGAAAAGGAAGCCTTGGTCTGCGAGCCGAAACGCTACTATCCGGTTATTTCGTGCCGCTACACCGGAGTGCAAACCGTGTTGTCGCCGTTGGAAAGATATGTAGGGCCATGCCTTATCGAGAGCCGGCCCTCAGGGTATAGGGGCTATCTGGCTTGGCTGCGGCAACGCTTAAAAAAACAAATCCGTGGCGCCCCGGAACTGGCCTGTGTGATTCGCGGTATTGAAAAAATATTCATGAGTCTTTAAGAATGACAGATCAAATTCAACCAGGAGGAGCACCTTATGCAAAGGAGAACCAACCAAATTACAACGATCGGACAGGTTCTGCAGACACTGGAGAGTCTGGCGCCCCCTGAGCTGGCGGCTGAATGGGATCTGGCCATCGGCCTTGAAATCGGCCATCCCGATACCTTGGTCAACCGGGTGCTGTTGACTCTTGATGTTACCGAGCAGGCTGTGGAGATGGCCCTGAGCCGGTCCTGTCAGCTGATCATTGCTCATCACCCGTTGCTGTTTTCGCCTCTGCCGGCCGTTCGTCTGGACATACCGGAACAGCGGCTGATCGCTCGAATGCTCAAGGAGGGCCTCGGTCTGATCGCGGCGCACACCAACCTTGATGCGGCTGAGGGAGGCGTGGCCGACTGCCTGGCCGATACGCTGGGCTTGAATGCCGCCGACCGGCAGAAGGTTGGTCCGTATGGCCGCCTTGGCAATTTGCCCCGACCGATGTTGATCAGTGAACTGCTTCTTTATATCAAAGAAAAACTTGGCGCCCTAGGATGTCGAGTCAACAGGGATCAAGATCCGAAGATCAGGCGTTTGGCGGTTTTCCCTGGCTCTTTTGACGAGGATAATCTGCCTTTTTTGGAGCAAATGGAAATCGATGCGTTGTTATGCGGCGAACTCAAACATCATCTTGCTTTGCAATTGGCTGCCCGAGGCATCACCGCCATTGATGCCGGACACGATGTGACCGAAAGGGTGGTACTGAGGCCGCTATCTGTTCGATTGGCCCGATTGTTGCCAGGAATCACATTTGCCGTCCATGAGGGCTTGGATTATAATAGAGTGGCTTTCCGAGTAAACCAGGCAACCGCGGGCGATGACCGAAAGGCCACGCGTGAGGAAAGTCCGGGCTCCATAGGGTAAAGGCGCCGGGTAATTCCCGGTGAAGGCGACTTTAAGGATAGTGCAACAGAAATAGACCGCCGTTGGTCCTCTGGGGCTGACGGCAAGGGTGGAAAGGTGAGGTAAGAGCTCACCAGCAGTCCGGAGACGGGCTGGCTCTGCAAACCCCGCCTGGAGCAACACCGTGGAGGGACATAGATTGCGACCCGCAAGTCCCGGGGAGGTGGCTTGAGCTGTTCGGCAACGTACAGCCTAGACAGATGGTTGTCTAATACAGGACCCGGCTTATAGATTTGCTCGGAAAGCACCTTTAATGAAAAAACCACCGGATGACGGAGGAATCATGAAAGCAGAATCATATTTATCCCGTGGCGTCTCACCCAGCAAAGATGACGTCAAACAAGCGGTTTCGACTCAATCACCGGGGATTTTCCCGGGTTCCTTCTGTAAAATCATTGAAGATTTGGCCGGCGACCCGGCCTGGTGTTCGGCTGTTCATGCCGACGGTGCCGGCACAAAGTCGTCCGCGGCCTATCTGATGTATCGTGAAACCGGCGACCCGTCTTGGTTCTCCGGCATCGCTCAAGATTCATTGATTATGAATACCGATGATCTGCTTTGTATCGGCGCCATCGACGGTTTTCGCATCTCCAACACCATCGGCCGCAACGCCCATCGGGTGGATGCGGCTTGTTTGTCCGCCATTATCAGCGGCTACGATCAGATAATCGACCACCTCAGAAATCAAGGCGTCGATTTGCTCATGACCGGTGGTGAAACCGCCGATGTAGGGGACTTGGTTCGAACCGTGATTTGTGATTCCACCGTGGTTGTTCGTCTGCCCCGCCGAAATGTGATTCAAGTGGCCAATATCCGACCGGGTCAAATCATCATCGGACTGGCTTCGGCGGGAAAAACCTGCTACGAATCGACGGAAAATTCCGGCATTGGTTCCAATGGCCTGACGGCGGCACGTCATTTGCTGTTGCACCCGGATTATCTGAAAAAATATCCCGAGTCCTGTTCCGAAACCATCCCGACCGGCAAGGCATACTGTGGTTCTTGGCATCTGGAGGATCGGCTGCCCGGCACATCCCTTTCGATTGGTCAAGCCATTTTATCTCCGACCCGGACCTATCTGCCGGTTATGCGACGGATTTTGCCGGCCGTAGGTCACCATATCAGCGGGATTATTCATTGTACGGGTGGTGGTCAGGTCAAGTGCCGTGACTTCGGAAAAGGCATTCGTTACGTTAAGGAAAATCTTTTCCCTGTACCGGCCATTTTCCGGGCCATACAGGAGTCAGATGAAATCAAGGCAGCCGAGATGTACCAGGTTTTCAATATGGGACACCGGATGGAGATTTATTGCGATGAGACGGCGGTGGTGGAGATTCAGGCCATTTGCGCCGACTTTGATCTCGAGGCCCGACCCATCGGTTATACCGAGCGATCCAGTCAAGGAGACGGTAATGAGGTGGTCATTCATGCCCAAGGGTCAACCTTTGTTTATCATTGACAAGACCGATCTTCGTGTGCTATCATCCCGTGTAGTCTGCCGTGGTCAGAGTTTATGGACCGTCCGACCGTCTACTCTGCTATTGGCATAATTTATTAGGAGGACACGATGGACAAAGCACGTAAAGCCGAAATCATTGCGACCTATGGTCTGCATGAGAGCGATACCGGATCACCGGAGGTTCAGATCGCCATTCTAACCGAAAGAATCAATCATCTAACCGAACATCTCAAGATTCACAAGAATGATCACCATTCCCGGCGCGGCCTGCTGATGATGGTCGGCCAGCGTCGCGGCATGCTGGACTATCTGACCAAAATTGATGTCGAACGTTATCGTACGATCATCAGCAGGTTAAATATCAGAAAGTAAACAAGCGTTGTTTATGTTGGTGAGTTATCTTAGCTCACCAATTTTTAACGCAAAACCATGCCCACCGACAGTAGAAGGTAGGTTGCGTGGCTGACGTGACGGCCCCGGACCCTACAGGCTACCGTCGACGTGGGCAGAACAAAATAACCCACGGAGGTCAATCAATGGAAAGAAAATTTGAAATGAACTTGGCCGGCCGGCCATTAATCATCGAAACCGGCCACCTGGCCCAATTTGCAACAGGATCCTGCCTGGTGCGCTATGGCGACACCGTGATCATGTCCACGGCGACCGCCTCGGCCGCTCCTCGCGCCGGAATCGATTATTTTCCTCTTAGTGTAGATTACGAGGAAAAAATGTACAGCGTGGGAAAATTCCCGGGCGGATTTATCAAGCGCGAAGGCCGACCGACCGAAAAGGCGGTTTTGACTTCTCGCGCCATCGACCGGCCCTTACGTCCTCTTTTCCCCGATGATTTGCGTAACGATGTTGTGGTCAGCAATCTTGTTCTTTCGGTGGATCAGGATTGTTCTCCGGAAATCGCTGCGATGATTGGATCATCAGCGGCGGTGGCCATCTCATCCATTCCCTGGAACGGACCGATCGGCGGCATCCAGATGGGCCTCATTGACGGTGAGGTCATTATCAATCCTGACGAAAAGCAGCGTGAAATCAGTCAAATGCTGGTAACCTTGGCCGGGACCGAGGAAAAGATCTGCATGATCGAAGCCGGCGCCAACGAAGTAGATGATGACACCATGCTGCAAGCAATTATTACCGGACATGCGGTGATAAAAGAGATTTGCTTATTTATCAAAAATATTGTTGCCGCTGTCGGGCAACCCAAGTTCACGTATCAATCCATAGCGGTTCCCGAAGAAGTGAAAGCCGCGGTTTGGGATTTTGCCTACGCCGCCATGCGTGAAGCGGTCCTCTCCGATGACAAAAGCATTCGTGATGCCCGTGTCGGAGAACTCAAGGAGAAGACCGAAGTGCACATTACCGAGATCGATCCGGAATGGGCCGCTTATGTCGGCGATGCCATATATGAGCTCGAGAAAAAGGTTGTTCGCGAATATTTATTCAAAGACCATCGACGGGTCGACGGTCGCGCCCTTGACGCTATTCGCCCTTTGTCGGCATCGGTAGGCCTATTACCGCGTGTCCACGGAACCGGCCTTTTCCAGCGTGGGCAAACGCAGGTTTTGACGACCTGTACTTTGGCTCCGCTTTCCAAAGTTCAGCAGCTTGACGGCTTGGATAATGAAGAAGAGAAGCGGTATCTGCATCATTACAACTTTCCGGGATACAGTGTTGGCGAGGCCAAGTCGGCTCGCTTTACCG
>JAAYNF010000096.1 GCA_012520975.1 Clostridiaceae bacterium
GATCATACAACCCTTTACCGCCGAATAATCAATCAACTCGGCTTTGATGACCACATCGGTGTACCATTGTGAGAAATCCTGGTCCATTGCGGTGATCGATTCAACCAGCTTATCTTTTCCCGACATCTTTTTCATCTCCTTGCGAAAAATAAAATCCCGGCAGTTACCCTGCCGGGACGAATCTGCACACAAATCCGCGGTACCACCCGGTTTGACGCCGACCAAGCGTCCACTCCTAAGTCGATAACGAGACCATCCGACCGCCTTTCGGCGGAGCCTCAGGGGTGGGAAGATCGGATTGCCGAGGGGTTTTCACCAGCCACCCGCTCTCTGTATCGGCGCCACGACCTCATTCCCTTCAAAGGCCATAAAACGTTTTCAGTATAGCCGCCGGCTTCGGGCACGTCAAGTTCCGGCGTTCAGAGCTTCATGCCGGTGATTCGGGCGGTTTCGCGAGCGATGGCCAATTCTTCATTGGTCGGTATAACCAGAACCTTGACCACCGAATCATCAGAAGAAATGATCGCTTCCCTGCCCCGAACCGCCGCGTTTTTGTAAGGATCAATCGAAAGGCCCATATAAGCGAGTCCTTCACAGGCTCCCATGCGAACATCAGCCGTATTTTCCCCAATACCGGCGGTAAAGACAACCACGTCCACACCGCCCATAGCCGCGGCGTAACTGCCGATCAATTTGCGGCACTGGTATTTAAAAATGTCCAGCGCCAAGGAGGCCCGCCGATGCCCGTCTCCGGCCGCGGCATAAAGATCGCGAAAATCGCTGCTGACACCCGAGATACCCATCACACCGGACTTTTTATTCATTAGGGTATCAACATCCTGTCGGGTCATATTTTCTTTTTCCATCAACATGGTCACGATAGCCGGATCTATATCGCCGCAACGTGTCCCCATGCACAGACCGGCCAACGGAGTCATTCCCATGGAAGTATCCACGCAACGCCCATTCTGGATGGCCGCAATCGATGAACCGTTGCCCAGGTGACAGGTGATAATCTTCAGACTTTCAAAGGGTTTGTCCAAAAGCTCCGCCACACGACGGGCGACATAGCTATGCGAGGTTCCGTGGAAGCCATATTTGCGAATGCCCAAACGCTCATAAAGTTCGTAGGGCAACGCGTACATAAATGCTTTGGGCGACATGGTTTGGTGGAAAGCCGTGTCAAAAACCGCAACCTGCGGAACACCGGGCATGGCCTCCTCACAGGCTTCAATCCCGGTCATGTTCGGTGGGTTGTGCAGAGGGGCCAGTTCATAACAGGCTCGAATGGCACGCTTGACCTCGGGAGTGATCATGACGGACGAGGAAAAACGCTCGCCACCGTGAACAACCCGATGACCGACGGCATCAATTTCGTCCATGCTTTTCACCGAGCCATGCTCATCGGACAATAACACGGTCAGGACGGCCTGCACAGCCACCTTATGATTGGGCATATCCACCGGCAAGGTGACGGCCTCGCGGCCGGAACTGTTGTGTTTGATAAAAGGCTCGGCAAGTCCGATCCGTTCCGCAATGCCTTTGGCCAGAACAGCGCCGGTCACGGCATTAAGCAACTGGTATTTAAGCGAAGAACTTCCGGCATTGATGACCAAGACTAACATAGATATTTCCTCCATAAACTTTCATTGCAAAACAACAATTATGGGAAATGACCGGGCGGTTTGCTTTGCCTAGCCTTTTAGCCAATCCCTTGTGCCTGAACCGCCGTTATAGCCACAACGCCAACGATGTCTCTGACTGAGCAACCGCGGGACAGGTCATTGACCGGTCGGGCCAGTCCTTGGGTAATAGGACCGTAGGCTTCGGCTTTGCCCAACCGCTGTACCAGCTTGTAGCCAATGTTGCCGGCATCAAGGTTGGGGAAAATAAGCACGTTGGCGCGGCCGGCAACCTGACTGCCCGGTGCCTTGCTTCGTGCCACCGCCATATCCAAGGCCGAGTCCAGCTGAAGCTCGCCGTCCAGATTAATGTCAGGGGCTTTGGCTTTGGCCAGCTTAGTGGCTTCAACCACTTTGTCGGTCAACGGGCTTTTCGCGCTTCCGTAAGAGGAATATGAGAGCATGGCCACGTTGGGCCGGTCGCCGACCAGCTGACGGTATGATTGCGCCGCGGACAGGGCGATCTCCGACAATTGATCGGCATCGGGATCTTCGATGATACCACAGTCGGAAAAAACAAAAGTCCCGCAATCTCCGTATTCACAGTCCGGAACCGACATAACCATAAACGATGAAACGATCTTGGCGCCGGGAGCCACTTTAAGAATCTGCAGAGCCGGCCGCAACGTATTGGCGGTGCTGTTGATGGCCCCTGCCACCATCCCATCCGCATCCTGCATTTTGATCATCATGACACCAAAATAAAGCGGGTCGGCCAAGGTCGTGCGGGCCATTTCAGGAGTCATGCCCTTTTCCTTGCGCAGCTCAGACAGCATATCGACATATTCTTCAAAGCGCGGATAGGTCAGCGGATCGACCACGCGCGCCTTGGAAATATCCCATTCGGGACAAACCGTCTGTATTTTTTGCCGATCGCCGATCAGAACGATATCGGCAAACCCTTGCTGCAGAATGCGGGCACAGGCTTCAATGACCCGCGGTTCATATGACTCCGGTAAAACGATGGTTTTCTTGTCTGCTTTGGCCCTGTCAATGATTCCTGCAATGAAATTCATGATTGCTTCCTCGATTCTTGTTCAATTTACCACATTAAAGTATAACCAAAACCACGGCTTTAATCAACCGCCGCGGCTCTCCTGGGGCGGCCGATTCGCCGGGGCAAATAGGCCGCCAAGCGAAAAATTCCAAACATGATCGCCAGATCTCCCAAGCTGACCATCAAAAAACCGAAACTCCAAAAAGGAATCCGATCCGCAAGAAACAGGAGCGGTTCGTCTCCCGTGGCCAGAAAATAATGCGGAGCAGCAAGGACACGTTCCAAGGCCTGTAAGCCGAACTGCCCGATCCATGCGTCAACCGGCATTCGGCCTCCATTGGCTGCAATGACCGAACCGTTGAGCAATGTTCCGAGCAGAACAGCAATCATTCCCGGTTTTTTGCGGTTCAAAAATAAAAAAATCGATATCAGACCATATTGGAGAAGCGCCGGGAAAACCAATCGTTCCTGACCTCCGAGAAACTCCTCCAGCCAAGGAAGCGTTCGCAACACACCAATCAGCACCGAGGCCAGCAGTAGAATCGGCCGACGAAATTTTTTGCGGAAAACACTGCGCAGCCGAAGCCTCATGATCCGGAAAAAATACCGCCAATCGAAGGTTCGGCGAAACATCCGGCCGACCGGCACCTTGCGCAGGAAACCACGGATTAATCCTAATATGAAAGCAATAAGATTCATGGTTTGTTCCCTCGCGGTCCGGACCGGGGTCTAGTTAAAGAGATCCTGAAGTTCCTCTCGGTTTTTTCTTTTATTCAACCCCTTGATAAACGCCGCAACGACCTCCGGAGCAAATTGCGTTCCGGAATGACGCAACAATTCATCGATCGCTTCCTCCATCGACATGGCCGGCCGATAGGCCCGGTCCGAAGTCATGGCATCAAAGGAGTCGGCTACACACAAAATTTGAGATTCCAGCAACTGAGCTTCGGCGCCGGCATCCTCAGGATAGCCGCTGCCATCGTAATAGACGTGATGGGCACGGATCAATTTGACCTCTCTTCTCAAAAACTGAATGTTTCCCAACATCTGCGCCCCGATGACCGGATGCTTTTGAATTTCCAACGTTTCATCGTCATTCAGCTGGTCCGGTTTATTGAGAATGGACTCTTTGATTCCGATCTTGCCAATATCGTGCAACAGGGATGCATATCTAAGAACTTTGGTCCGGGCGGAAGAAAGGTTCATTTCGGAAGCAATAATCTCACAATATTTCTCCACTCTGCGCGCATGGCCTATTGTGTAGGGATCCTTGGCCTCCAAGGCGGCCGAAAACGCTTTGATGGTATCAATATAACCTCTTTGAATATTTGTAAATCCGGCGTAGGCATAACGGAACATCAGGAACGGGCCGAAAAACAAAATAACGCTGAGTATGCCAAAGGCCCAGTATATCGCTGACAAAACAATTCCCAACAAGCCGATCAAGATCATGCTCAGGACCGACCACTGAAAAATTCGCAGCCATTCTTGGAGCGAATTCGGTTTTGCGCCGGACACGGCCAAAAAATAAAACATGATCAGCAAGTTATTGACGAGTACATAAACAACCAGTCCGGTTAATATGGGCAACGTTTTCTGGCCAAAATAAATAATAATTGCACCGAACTGGCCGCTCCTTTCCGGAAAGGACAATTCAATTAAAAAATTACCGCCAAGTTGCTTATAAACAAAACCCACCGCCACGACCGAAATAATATAATTGGATGCGTTCATCAGGGTTTTGTACAACGGCGTGTTGAGGACATGCTCCTTGTGGCCACGCCCGAAATCAACAACGGAAAAAAAGATCGTGCAAAAAGCCACCCATGCGGCTGCGGCCAGCCCGTAAATAATCAATGCGCTGAACGAGACGGCAAAAGCAATGGAAAGGGCCTTGCTTTCGTCAATCGCGAAGCTTTGTGATTCTGCTATCGCCGCTAATGCCGAGAGAAAGAGGATGCCGGGAATGATATCTGCAGCCCGTCGGCCCAGCACTGCCGACAAATAATTAAAATCACGAATGCTGAGAAAAACCAACAATCCCAAACCCAAGGATATACAAAAAGCAATGTATATTACAGCTGTTTTTCTCATTCTGTTGTTATCACTCACAATCAAAGTATGGAATGACAGGCCAGTTAAGTTTCACTTTGTGTTGATTACTGTTGATTACTGTTGATTACTGTTAATTGCTGTTTGAGCAATTACTGTCTGATCAACATCCGGATCAGATAATTCTCCAGCCTGCGCCGGTAGCAATGACCATCGCCAGAATGGAGGCAACAATACTGATAATTCTTCTGATTTTCATATTGAACAACCTTCCTCAGTGGTCTCTACCTCTCCGCTATACAGGTAGGTTGTTCCGCTTCGCTATGACTGGCCTGTCATTTCAAACAAATCAATCGTCCGCGCCTACAAGAGGGGGACATGCCTAATTTTTTCTCGATTTGGTGATCAGCCGATTAACCGCGGATAAAACAGCCATAACCACAGCCTGAACCTCGGTTTCCGGACTTTTGATCGGGGCAATGCCATAAAGCGTCGTTTCCCTATCGGGCTCGACAAAGGACAAAGCGGCAGCAATGCAATCCTCGCCGGCAAGCATCGTGCGCTGCAGATCCAGCAGCGAAATGCTGTACAAGGGACCCATGCAAGTTCTCAAAGCATCCATACAGGCGGCGGCTGCCGCGTACGCCCGGTTGCGACCGACCGAAGGACCTTTACAGCTACCGGTAAAAGTCTGGTCGCCTCTCCCGAGAGTGACCGTGGTCTCCAGATTGCCGGCCTCCAGACTGATCAGGATCCTATGAATGATAATGCGCGGTTCCGATGCAATTGCCGATGTGATCATGGAATTATTGATCTGGGCGACACTGATCAGCCTGTAGTCGATTTCCAATCCGAAAGTCGCCATGACCGCAGATTGGATGTCGCGCACCAATTGCTTGGGGGTTTTGGTCAGGTCGCTTAAAATATGGATTTCAATGATTTCGCCACCATCGCCGAAAACAGTTTTTGCCGCCAGAACGCCGCCCAAACCGCACATCAGCTTATCCAGTTCTGCTTTTAATTCAATCATGTCCCGCATAGACTTGAGCCTCCCGTCTGTCCGATCGACATTCCGAGCAACCGGTCTGTATCCATATGCATAATTACGCACATGAACCGTTTGTCCACATTCTAGCATATATTTTGTCCAAAGACCTGACAATTGTATTTCATTCTCGTGGCAATTATCGACAAATACGGAAATTAAAAAGCGTCGGGTCGCCGGCGAGTCTTCAACGCAATGCCAGCAGCGCCATCACATTATCCGCCGCCAGGACATGAATCATCCCTTCGCTGTCCTGACGGAAAATGGCCGAAAGAGCCGCGCTGGTCTGGCTGGTAGCCTGATGCCAGAGCAATCGGTTGACCGCGGCCTCGTATAGATCTGTATCGCCCTTGATACGGGCAATTCGGGCAATGATGGCATAAGCCGGAACACACTCAACGTTTGTGCCGGCACTGCCCAGCGCAATATGATAAGATTCATAAATCGACCGATGGTTAAACATCTGATCGCGCAGCCAGCTGATGCTGCGGTCATTTTCCTGACCAACTTCACACAAATGCAGCAACGTGGTCAGCGCCTCTTCCGTATCAATGAACGGCATGGATCCACTATAATTCAGATAGCTCTCCTTATGGTCGACATAGCCGAAAGCGTACAATGGCAAACTGTCGCTGATGTAGCTGTTTTTGACAATGGGCAAATAACGGGCATAGAGTTGCTGCCATCTCTGATCCGCCTGGACAAGCTGTTGCATGGTAAAAAGATCGAGGGTTGACAGCCGCAACACCCTTTGGACCGGCAAAGGCTCGGTAACCGCCGGTGTCGCCGTCGGCTTGGGCGTCGGTGTCGCCCCGGGGTCCAAAATCGGCGGCAAAGTTGGAACCGCCGCGTCATAATTCGCTGAAAATCCTTGGCTCCCAAGTTCCAACAACTGATCCGAGAGACGGCCTAGGCTTTCCTGTCCGGCCCTGCTGGGCCAAACCGAGCAGCTTTGCGCCAGTAAACGGGCGGATTGCAAATTGACCGGCAAGAAATCGTCATCCGCCAATGTTTGTTCCGGCGTTTGCTGCGGGTAGACGGCAACAAACCCTTGGGGTTGGAGAAAAGTCGACGAGAATTCACGCCACCATCGATTGAATTCTTTGTTTGAATTCTGCTCCAGCAGATATTGCCCATAAAGCAGCTGGTCACGGGCATGGTAAATGTCCGACCGCTCGGCCGGCGGCCGACCGAACGGGCCGGCCAGGCGGTAGCGGGATGCCAGCAGATTGGATTTTTCCTTTTGCAGCAACAATTTCAGGCGCGCTTCAAGATTGTCGGCAACTTGGGCCGGTCGTCGGAAATCCGCCGCCTCACCGACAGCCGCCCCCGGGGAGTCCACGTTGATTGGGCTTGACTTGGGCCGGAAAACTTTGACAAGAACCAGGGTCAAAGCCGACAGCAAAAGGATCGCCAATAAAATCCCGATAATCAAGCGGATTCGTTTTTCTCCCTGTCGTCCCGGCCAGCGCATCATCATTGCCCTTTCAACTTTCTTTTCTCCATGAATCATCATATCAAAAATGTCGATTCTTTTGAACGCCGTGTGTCCCATGCTATAATCGAGTTTATGAAAGTAGCTTTTATTATCGCCGAATATAATCCTTTTCACCTCGGTCACGCTTGGCAGCTAGATGCCGCAAGAAAGCAGCTGGGTGAGGATCTTGCCTTTGTCGCAATCATGAGCGGCTGTCTGACGCAACGCGGAGAACCGGCTGTTTTGGATAAATGGAGCCGCACGCGTATGGCATTGGCCTGTGGAATCAGCCTCGTTGTTGAGCTTCCTTTTGCTTACGCAACAGCCAGCGCCGAACGGTTTGCCCAAGGGGGCGTCGGTTTGGCCGATGCCACCGGTCTGAACGGGCATCTGGTTTTTGGCAGCGAGTGCGGCGATCTGGCGCAACTGCAACAGTTGGCCGGTTTGCTAAATCAAGAACCACCGGAATTTCGCCTGCTTCTGCGGCAATATCTTGACCAAGGAAAATCTTTTGCCGCCGCGCGACAAGAAGCCATCACGGGTTTGACCGGAGATGTCGAGCTGGGCAAGATTCTTGGCAACGCCAACAATATCCTGGCCGTGGAATATTTGAAGGCCATGGGTGAATCCGGGCAGCGACAATTGGTGCCGCTTACTTTTCAACGACAAGGGCAGGCTTACCTTGATCATGCTCCGACGACCCCGGCCGAAGGTTTCGCCAGCGCTGCTTCGATTCGCCGTCTGATTAATAATAACCGTTGTCATCAAGGAGCAAACGTAACCCCTTCTCTGTTCTCCGCCCTCACAAAGACCATGCCGCCTTCGGCGCTGGCCGTGCTTTTGGAAAAAATCCGGTCCGGCCCGGGACCTTTGGGCCCGGAGGATCTGGCAGAACCGATCATCGGTCGGCTGCGCGGCCTCGATCCAAGTCAATTGGATCAAATCCCCGGAATGCATGAAGGTCTCGGCCGGCGGCTGGCGGCGGCGGCAGCCCGCCCCGGCAAAAGCTGTGATCAGAGCGGGGGGCGTCTGGAAATACTGTTGTCCGACGCGGCGACCAAAAGATTTCCCCGGACACGTATCCAACGTGCATTAATGGCAATGCTGGCCGGTCTGCGCCAAGAAGACCTGTCTCTTTTTAATCAGCAAGGAGGACCGCAATATCTGCGGATTCTTGGTTTTGACAAAAAAGGTCGCCACTTATTAAAAATTATGCGCAAGCAGGCAAAATTACCCATCTTGATGAACATGTCGGATCGACTGGAACATAAAAATGATGCCCTCCTTCGCATGGCTGAACTGGACGGCATTGCTACGGATTTGTGGATGTTGGCCGCCGGAAAACGCTGTGGACTGGACTTTGACACGCCGCCGGTCATGCGATAGAATTTTTACAGCATAAAAATCACAAAAATAGGCAGGTCGGTAGTATGGCGGAGAATGTTTTTGATACCTTGGTGGAACGAGGCTACCTGGCGCAGGTGACCCATGAGGATGAAGTCCGAGCCCTGTTGGCCAAGCCCGGGGTCACTTTTTATATCGGTTTTGATCCAACCGCCGATAGTCTGCATGTTGGTCATTTTATCCAGATGATGGTTATGGCTCATTTGCAGCGGGCCGGGCACCGGCCGATTGTATTGCTGGGTTGCGGAACCAGCATGATCGGCGATCCGTCCGGCCGCTCTGATTTGCGTCAGGTCTTGACGCTCGAGACAATTTTGGAAAACAGCAAACGTTTTCGGGAGCAAATGAAAATCCTCTTGGATTTTGACGCGGACAAGGCTTTAATGGTCAACAATGCCGATTGGCTGCTGACCCTGAACTATGTCGACTTTTTGCGCGATATCGGCGCTCACTTTTCTGTCAATCGCATGCTGGCAGCCGAATGTTACAAGCAGCGAATGGAAAAAGGCCTGACCTTCCTTGAGTTCAATTATATGTTGATGCAGGCGTATGACTTCCTTGTTTTATATCGTAAATACGGTTGTCAGATGCAGCTTGGCGGCGATGACCAATGGTCCAACATTCTGGCCGGTGTCGACCTGGTTCGCCGCAAGGACCAAGGCGAAGCGTATGGCATGACCTTTAAATTATTAGCCACCAGCACCGGGGCCAAGATGGGAAAAACAGCCCGAGGGGCGTTATGGCTGGATGCCGAGAAAACCACACCTTTTGAATTTTATCAGTACTGGCGGAACATTGATGATGCTGACGTGATCAACTGCATGAAATTATTGACTTTTATGAGTTTAGACGAAATCAATGCGTACGCCGTATTAACCGGCGCGGCGATCAACGAAGCCAAAAAGCGGCTGGCCATTGAAGTAACCACGATCGTCCACGGCCAAGAACTGGCCGACGGTGCCCGGAGACAGGCGGAAGACCTGTTCGAAAATACCGGCCGGTCGGACAGGATGCCGAAAACAATCATCAGCCGTCAACAGCTTTCGGACGGACTGCAATTGCTTGATGTCCTGCTTGAAGCCAAACTGATCCCGTCTAAGGGCGAGGGGCGAAGGCTCATACGGCAAAACGGCATTTATCTCAACGGAGAGTCGGTAAGCGACATGAATTATCAGCTGCAGGCAACCGACTTTATCGATGGCGAGGCAATCGTCCGCAAAGGGAAAAAGGTTTTCCATGCTTTTGCGCTAAAATAAGAAGCAGAGCAATCGGTCAAGGAAAAACCCGACGATGCACTTTGGGCATTATCGGGTTTTTAAGCTTCGATCGGTGGAATAAAATCCTACTGGTTGGCGGCTTTGGCAGCGTTGGCAGCCTTGGCCAATTTGGACTGTTTGCGGGCCGCATTGTTCTTATGCAGATGGCCTTTGATCGCCGCCTTGTCGATTTTGGACTGAGCATCCCGAAGCAATTCGTCGGTATTCTCCGCAGAAGTTGCCACGGCAGCTCTGGCTTTTTTCAAAGAAGTACGAAGTTGGCTTCGTTTGATTTTGTTCACAGCGGTCTTTCTTTCAATAATCGCGACGCGCTTGATCGATGACTTGATGTTCGGCACTCTTTTCACCTCCTGCCTGGACTTCTGCCAGAAATTTTGACACGATGGCATTTTATCACGGAAAAAGAGCATTGGCAACACTTTCACCCCGACCGGCTTCTCGCAATTGTGCTTTGAGCTTGACCACTCGACTGGTCACTCATCCTTTTTCGTGTTATGATTACCCCAAGATAAAATTTGGATGATATTGGAGGTTGTAAACAACATGCCCAACCAAACAACCGGGAAAAACTCCCGGTCGGCTTCGGGTCGTCAAAAAGGCTCGAACGCTACCGGTGCTGTTGTTGCGCAGAAAAAAACTGCCGGCCGCAGCAAATCGACTCATTCCACAAAAACGAAACAGAACAAAAGCAAGAAAGCCGCTGACCAAAACAGCTCCCCTCTTTTGCGTGTCATTCCTTTAGGCGGAATGCGGGAAATCGGCAAAAATTTGACGATCTATGAATACGGCGACGACATCATCATTGTCGACTGCGGCATCGCTTTTCCCGAAGAAAATATGCCGGGCATCGATATTGTGATCCCTGATTTTTCTTATCTGTTGGAAAACCAAGATAAGATTCGCGGCGTTTTTTTGACCCATGGACACGAAGACCACATCGGCGCGTTGCCTTATTTTTGCCGTGACATCAATGTTCCGATTTTTGGCAACCGCTTGACCATCGAGCTGGCACGCATTAAATTGAACGACCGGGGAACCGGCGTGAAAGGAGTTTCCCTGCATCCGATCACGGACGGTGTGGTCATTCCGGCCGGTCGGTTCAGCGTTGAATTTGTTCGTGTCAATCACAGCATCGGCGACGCCAATGCCTTGGCCATACGAACTCCGGCGGGCACGATCTTTCATTCCGGCGATTTCAAAATCGACTACACTCCGGTTAATGGCGAGCCCATCGATCTGTCCAGAATCGCCGCCATCGGCAATGAAGGGGTCCTGCTGATGGTCTGTGAAAGCACCAATGTGGAACGCCCCGGCTATTCGACGTCGGAGCGCAAGGTCGGAGAATCCTTTGCCGATCTGTTTGCCAAAGCGCCCGGCCGTATTGTGGTCGCCACCTTTTCCTCAAACATCTTCCGTATGCAACAGATTTTTACCGCAGCCGAAAAGTACGGCCGCAAGGTGGCTTTGGTCGGCCGCAGCATGCTCAATGTCTTTCACGCAGCCGATTCTCTCGGTTATTTGAGCATGCGGTCGGATACGCTGATCGACATCAATCACATTGATCACTATGACGCCGAGGAAATCGTCATCATCACAACCGGCAGCCAAGGTGAGCCGATGTCGGCTCTGACCCGGATGGCATTTGCCTCCCACAAGAGAATCGAAATCCAGCCGGAAGATACGGTGATCATCTCGGCCAGCCCGATCCCCGGCAACGAAAAACCCATTTACCGCGTTATCAACGAACTGTTCAAACGCGGCGCTCACGTGATTTACGAGTCGTTATCCGAGATCCATGTTTCCGGTCATGCCTACAGCGGCGAATTGAGACTGATTCACAATCTGATCAAACCCCGCTACTTCATACCCAGCCACGGGGAATACCGGCACTTGCACAAACACGCCGAGCTGGCTCACGAGATGGGCACGCCTTGGGAAAATATCTTTTTGCTTAATAATGGGGATATCTTCGAATTTGCCTCCGATCGGGCAAAAATCAGCGGTTTTGTTCCCGCCGGCGGTGTCCTGATTGATGGTTCCGGCATGGTTGATATCGATCATCCTGTCCTGCGTGACCGCCGTGTGTTGGCCGAAGATGGCCTAGTCGCGGTATTTATCGCGATCGATCGGAAAACCGGTCAGATGATCGGTGAGCCGGATATCCAAGCCCGCGGTTTCATCTACGAAAGCGAGCAGGAACGGATCATCAAAGACAGTCAGAAAAGAATCGCCCATTTTGCCAGCAAAGCAGGGGAAGGAAAACCATTATCCGACTTAATCAAATCAAGAAGCTTGCAAAACCTCTTGCAGGATTTCTTATTTGAACGGACACATCGTCGTCCGATCGTCGTCATTTCGGTGATTGAGATCTGAACCGATCCGGAGCCGGGAAAAAGAAGACACCTCAAAAAGTAGAACGCGTCTGCCTTTCGAGGTGTTAAAAAGCAAAATGATGACTTAAATACCCGGATTAATGATAAATCAGGATTTGTTCATCACAACCGCGGCCGCGGCTTCGGCGGCCGACGCCGCGTCAGCGGTATAAATATCCGCCCCGATGCTTTTGGCAAAAGCCTCATTGACCGGCGCGCCGCCGACCATGATCGTGACCTTGTCGCGAATGCCGGCAGCAACAGCCGCGTCAACGACGTTTTTCATTTCACCCATGGTCGTGGTGAGCAGGGCCGAACAGCAAATAAGCTGGGCATCGTGCTCGATGGCCGCCGAAACAAAGCGCTCGGCAGGAACGTCGGTGCCAAGGTCAAAAACCTCCAGCCCTTTTCCTTCAAGCATCATGCCGACCAGATTTTTGCCAATGTCATGCAGATCGCCCTTGACGGTTCCCAAAATCGCCCGGCCGGTGGCTTTGACACCGTCGGCGGCGA
>JAAYNF010000097.1 GCA_012520975.1 Clostridiaceae bacterium
CAAAGAGAACGGATGAAATTGGCGCTATAGCAAATTCAGTAGAGCATATGCGATTATCTATAAGGGAGATAATTGTCAACATAAAAGAAGAAACAAATATTATAGAAAATTTAATAGAAAATACAGTGAAAGAGGTAGATTTACTTAATTCCGACATAGAGGACGTTTCTGCAACAACTCAAGAGCTTGCAGCCGGTACGGAGGAAACTGCAGCAGGAGCAGAGGAAATGAACGCAACCTCTCACGATATTCAAAATGCCATTGAAAATGTTGCCCATAATGCCGGTAGCGGGATGGAAGCAGCCGGAGAAATAAAAGCTCGCGCAGAAAATCTTAAAGCAAATTCCACACAGTCTCGGAATAATGCTTATGCTGTTTACGAGCAAACAAATGAAAGCCTCAGAATATCTATAGAAAAAGCAAAATCTATTGAGAAAATACAGCAGCTTACAGATACTATATTGGCTATTTCATCACAAACTAACTTATTAGCTTTAAACGCGGCCATCGAAGCTGCTCGTGCCGGTGAATTTGGAAGAGGCTTTACCGTTGTGGCAGATGAAATTAGAAATCTTGCTGAAGATTCTAAAAATGCCGTCGGCGAAATTCAGGCCGTAGTGAACGAAGTTATGGAGTCTGTTGAGAATTTAGTCAATGATTCCAAAAATATACTTAAATTTGTTGATGGTCAAGTAATAAATGATTATAATGTTTTAGTTCAGACAGGTGAACAATACAGTACCGATGCTGATTTTGTCAATAGTCTGATGCAAAGCTTTGCAACGAAATCAAATCAGTTGCATGAGTCCACAACGCATTTGCTCTTGGCAATAAACGAGATTACGACTGCGGCAAATGAAGGAGCTACCGGAGCCTCAAATATAGCTGAAAAATCCGGTTCGATTATCGAAAAGACCGATGAAGTAGTTCGCTATGCAGTTGAAACAAAAAACAGTTCGCAAAAGTTGAGCGAAAAAGTGTTAAAGTTTATTGTTTAGATTAAAATATTATATGTTAAAAGGGGCTATCTCAAAACAGCAGTCATGCTGAGCGAAGCGGAGAATCTTAAGTAAATCAGTGCTTTACAGCCAAAACTTTAAGATTCTTCGGCCATTTTATGGCCTCAGAATGACATATTTCGTATTTTGAGACAGCCCCTTTTCTTATTACTGATTAGCATTGTTCTCTTGGTCCACGATAGCTACAGGTTTTTTCTTCTCGTTTTTCAAGCTATATATCTAGCCCGTATGGTTTGTTTTTCCTAGTCTTTAATTAAGTTCTTGAATACATCGTAAGCTTTGTCCCACAGTTCTTTATCTTCAGGGGAATAGGTAACTATGGGGAATGAAGCCTTAACGATGTTTCTTATTTGTTTCAAATCTTTTATCTTGCCCAAGGCCATAGCCTGAACGAGAATATTTCCGATGGATGATGCCTCAATAGGCCCTGCAACGACACTTCTGCCTGTTGCATCAGCTGTAAACTGGCATAGAAGTTTATCCTTGATGCCGCCGCCCACCATATGAATCACAGGTAATGGTCTGCCTAAAAGATCCTCAAGTTTTTCCAGGGTCATTCTGTATTTCAGTGCAAGGCTCTGGGTTATGCAGCGAACAATCTCTCCTCTTGTTTCGGGAACAGGCTGACCGGTTTTTCTGCAGTATTCTCTTATACTTTCGGGCATATTTACAGGAGCAATCAGAGAATGGTGGTCAGGGTCAATAAATGACTTGAACGGTTCCGCATGCATTGACTCAATATCCAGCTCAGCAAAGGTACATCCTTCTCCTGTCTTGTCCCAATACCGTTTACATTCCTGGGTAAGCCACAGACCCATGATGTTTTTCAGCACAGTGGTTTTTCCTCCAACTCCGCCTTCATTAGTAACCGATAAATTCATACTTTTTTCATTGATAATGGGACTGTCAGACTCAAACCCCATCAGCGACCAGGTTCCGCAGCTAATGTATGCGAAATCATCGTCCGAAGCAGGAACTGCGGCAATAGCCGATTGGGTATCATGACCGGCAACGGCTATCACCTTTAAATTTGACATGCCCAATTCCCGTGCAAGTTCATCAGTAAGTTCACCTATTACTGTCCCGGAAGGTATTATATCGGTAAAAATCTCTCTGGGAAGGCCAAGCTGATTTATTATTTTATCAGACCAGCGTTTTGTATGTGCATCAAGCAATTGAGTAGTAGTGGCAATACTATATTCAGAAGCCTTTTTCCCGGAAAGAAAGTAATTCAATAAATCAGGGGTAAGAAGCAGAGTTCTTGCCTTATCAAGCAGAGAGGAGTTATCTCTTTTCATGGAATAAAGCTGTAAAATTGTATTAAACCACATGAACTCTATTCCTGTTATATTGTAGAGCTCTTCCTTTGAAATAAACTCCTGTATTTTTTCCATCATTCCGCTTGTTCGTTTATCTCTGTAATGATAAGGGTTACCAAGCAAGTTCCCCTTATCATCAAGGAGTCCGAAATCAACACCCCATGTGTCTACAGCTATTGAAGAAATATCCCGGTGGCCTTGACGGACGCAGTTTATTATTCCCTGCTTTATCTCATGAAAAAGCCTTAGAATATCCCAATATAAATTTCCATTTACCATAACCGGATCATTGGAAAATCTGTGCACTTCTTGAAGTGTTAGCGCTCCATCTTTCATAATCCCTAGTATAGCTCTTCCATTGCTTGCTCCAAGATCAATCGCCAGCATTTTAATTGCGTCCGACATTGTATACACCACCTTCAATTACTTTTTACCGTACAATGGGCCGAAATTATCACATGCTCTGTAATCGGCTCCTTCAAGATTGTTTGTTCCGAATGCATTCCAAGCACTTGGCCTGTAGATCTTTTCCTCAGGAACATTGTGCATGCAAACAGGTATTCTCAGCATTGATGCGAGAGTTATTAAATCTGCTCCGATATGGCCGTAGCTAAATGCACCGTGGTTGGCACCCCAGTTAGCCATAACCGAGTACACATCAGTAAAAGCTCCTTTTCCTGTAAGTCTGGGTGCGAACCATGTAGTAGGCCAGGTTGGATCTGTCCGCTTTTGAAGTATTGCATCCACATCTTCGGGTAAATCACAGGTATAGCCTTCTGCTATCTGAAGAACAGGGCCCAAGCCTTTTATCAGATTAATTCGGGCCATTGTTACCGGCATTTCGCCTTTGGAAACAAAGTATGAGGAATAACCTCCACCTCTGAAATATCCAACATTTGCAGGCTCCCAGGTTGTTGCGTCAAGGCACATATTGGCTTCTTCCGATGAAATTTCCCAGAACGGCTTCATGGCAGGCTGACCGTCAATAGACTGTTGCCCTGTTCCATCCAAGGCAGCCGCTCCTGAGTTAATAAGGTGAATCACGCCGTTTCTAGCCAAACCGGTGAGTTCCTTTCCTGTAACACGCTTTACAGCTTCGGGACTCCAGTAGGTACGTACATCGGCAAAAACTTGAGCTGTATTGGAAAGAAGATGCCCGAACAACATGGTCACACCATTAAGATTGTCATTTTCGGTAGCCACGACAAAGGCCTCTCTAATTCCATTCCAATCAAAGGAGGAATTTAGGATTGCTTCCATAAAGTCACCATTGGGGAAATGGTCAGTCCATTGCCTTTGCCCCTGGAAACCTGATAAAATAGCGTTGTGTCCTAAAGCTTCCTCTCCGAAACCTAGCTCGGCAAGTTTTGGGTTTCCTATCATAAGATCTCTGGCTATCAGAACCATCTTGACAACGAACTCCCAATTCTGATCCTTTCTCTCCCTACTCTGTTGAATTTCAGGCGAGTTTGCATCCTTGCCTTCTTTGCAGTTTTCCTTGACCCATTTTAAAGCTCTTTCAAATTCTTCCTTATCGTAAATTTCCTCATCAATTCTTCTGATGAACTCGCTCATGTCTATATATTCGTTACGCATGCCAAGATAATTCTGGAAAAAATCTTCATTAATCATGGAACCTGCTATCCCCATGGATACAGAGCCCATGGAAAGATACGATTTCCCTTTCATGGTGGCAACTGCAAGTCCTGCTCTTGCAAATCTTAATATTTTTTCTTTTACATCATCAGGAATGTTGGTATCCCCGGCATCCTGTACATCTTTGCCGTAAATTCCGAAAGCCGGTAGCCCCTTTTGGCTGTATGCGGCCAGAACTGCAGCTAAGTATACAGCTCCGGGTCTTTCTGTTCCATTGAATCCCCAAACAGCTTTTGGAGTAAATGGATCCATATCCATGGTTTCTGATCCATAGCACCAGCATGGGGTAACGGTGAGAGAAACACCAACTCCTTCCCTGGCAAATTTTTCAGCGCAGCGGGCAGCCTCAGCCACTCCGCCAATACAGGTATCAGCAATAACACACTCAACCGGAAGCCCGTTTGAATGCCTTATGTTTTCTGAAATTAGCGTTGCTGCGGCTTTTGCCATGTTCATTGTCTGTTCCTCAAGGGATTCTCTTACTCCCCTGCGACGCCCGTCAATAACCGGACGAATGCCGATTTTGGGCATAGCGCCTTGAAATCTGTTTACCGGCTCAGTCACTTTTAATACATCATTTCCTTTCATAGAAACCTCCCTTTCCATGCAATCGTTTACATTTTGGTGGATAATATATTCACGGTATACACCGCAGAAAACTTACTATAATAACCGGTTTCTTTTATGCAATTTTTTTACTTTACTATTAGTTACGTCTTTAAGCGAATAATTTGAGGTTCGTGATCTTTACTGTCATTTATACGTTGAATTAGCATACTGGCTGCCTTGTTGCCGATTTCAAGCATTGGTTGGCTTACCAATACCTTGCAGAACTCAAGTAGCGAGGCCAGCTCCATATCGTCAAAGCTGGCTATCG
>JAAYNF010000098.1 GCA_012520975.1 Clostridiaceae bacterium
ATATTATCATCGTGACGACGGCCAAAACCGATGAAGAAGCCCGCGAGCTTCTTAAGCAACTCGGCATGCCGTTTGCCAGGTAAGCGGGAGGAACGGAAATGGCGAAAAAATCACTTATTCTTAAACAACAGAAACCGCCCAAATACAGCACGCGCGCCTACAACCGCTGCCAGCTTTGCGGTCGGCCTCGTTCTGTTCTTCGAAAGTTTGGCGTCTGCCGTCTGTGCTTCAGAGAATTGGCCTACAAGGGGCAAATCCCCGGTGTTCGCAAGGCCAGCTGGTAAGCACGGCGTCAGGAAGGAGGAAGTCACATGCAGATTTCAGATACCATTGCAGATATGCTTACGAGAATCCGCAATGCCGGTACAGCCGGACACCCCAGTTGTGAAATCCCGGCATCAAACATCAAGAAAGCCATCGCGCAGATTTTGCTTGAAGAAGGCTACATCAACCGTGTTGATCAGATCCAGGACGGTGTGCAGGGGAAAATTAAAATCACCTTAAAGTATGTGGCTAAAAAGCCGGTCATTACGGGCATCAAGCGCATCTCCCGACCGGGGCTTCGGGTCTATGCCGATAAGGAGAATCTGCCAAAGGTTCTCGGCGGCCTTGGGATCGCGATTGTTTCCACATCCAAGGGTGTCATGACCGAGAAAAAAGCCAGACAGCTCGGTGTTGGCGGCGAAGTGCTGGCCTATGTCTGGTAGTTGAAAACTCTGAAAAGGGTGGTTTTCCCGAACCGCCCGCAATCTTAAGAGCAGGAGGAACGGACAATGTCCAGAATCGGAAAAATGCCGATCGAGATCCCGGCCGGGGTCGAAGTCACAGTCGATGGGAAAATGGTCACCGTCAAATCCGGTCAGACCCTTTTGACCCAGCAACTGCACAAAGACATAGATGTCATTGTGGAGAATCAGACAATCAAGGTCAGCCGCCCGAGTGACAGCAAGGCACACAAAGCGCTCCATGGCCTGACGCGCTCCCTGATCAACAACATGGTGGTGGGCGTGTCCAAAGGTTTTAGCAAAAATCTCGACATCAGCGGTGTTGGCTACAGAGCTCAAAAGCAAGGCAACAAACTGATCCTAAACCTTGGTTTTTCGCATCCTGTTGAAATGATCGAGCCGGAGGGCATCACCTTGGAGGTTCCGGCGCCAAACAAGATCATCGTCAAGGGTGCTGACAAACAGCTTGTCGGCGAAACCGCAGCCAAGATTCGCGCATTCCGTCTGCCGGACGCGTACAAAGGCAAGGGAATCAAATATGACTTTGAAGTGCTCCGGCTCAAGGAAGGCAAGGCCGGCAGATAATAGAAAGGGTGAGACCTTATGATCAAGAAAACTTGCAAAAACAAAGTTCGTAAGCGCAAACATCTCCGCGTCCGCAAGAAGATCAGCGGCACACCTGAGCGGCCCAGACTCTGCGTTTTCCGGAGCAATTCGCATATTTATGCCCAGGTGATTGATGATGTGAACGGTGACACATTGGTCAGCGCTTCAACACTGGATCAAGAAATCAGAGAAAAGAAACGTTATGGCGGCAACGTCGAGGGTGCGTCGGAAGTCGGAAAACTGATTGCCGCGCGCGCACTGGCCAAGGGCATCGAAACCGTTGTGTTCGACCGCGGCGGTTACATCTACCATGGCCGGGTTGCGGCGCTGGCAACAGCGGCTCGTGAAGCCGGATTGAATTTCTAATCAGGGAGGAAATGTCATGCACATCGATCCAAGCACACTCGATTTAAAAGAGAGAGTCATCCATATCGGGCGCGTAGCCAAAACCGTCAAAGGTGGGCGTAATTTTCGTTTTGTCGCGCTGGTTGTTGTTGGTGATGAGAACGGCCACGTAGGCAAAGGTCTTGGCAAAGCGGCTGAAATTCCCGATGCCATCCGCAAAGGGATTGAAAAGGCCAAGAAAAACATCTTTCAGGTGCCCTTGGCCGAAAGCACGATTCCTCACGAGACCATCGGGCGTTTCGGCGCCGGAAGAGTGATTTTGAAGCCCGCCGTAGCCGGTACCGGCGTCATTGCCGGAGGTCCGGTTCGTGCGGTTCTCGAATTGGCCGGAGTCAAGGACATCCGCACAAAATCCCTTGGTACCAACAATCCGAACAATGTGGTTAACGCGACCATTGCCGGATTAAAAAATCTGATGTCCCCTGAGCAGGTTGCCAAACTGCGGGGAAAACCCGTTGAAGAAATTCTGTAAAGGAGGGCTGGTAAATGGCCAGAGTCATCATTACGCAAATTAAGAGCACCAACAATGCCAACAAGAACCACATCGCCACGATCAGAGCCCTCGGGCTGAAAAAGATCGGCCAGACCGTTGAACATGAGGCGACCCCTTCCATTATGGGTATGGTTCGCCAAGTCGCGCATCTGGTTCGTTGCGAAGAAGTTTAAGGAGGCGTCCAGACATGAAAATCAACGAGATCAAATCATCTCCGGGAGCCCGTCAACCGGCCTTTCGTAAGGGTCGGGGCGTCGGAACTGGTAATGGTAAGACCGCGGGGCGAGGCCACAAAGGACAAAAGGCACGTTCCGGCGGCGGTGTCCGCTTGGGCTTTGAAGGCGGCCAAATGCCCATCTATCGCCGCTTGCCGAAGCGCGGTTTCAACAACAAACGCTTCGCCAATCACTATATTGAAGTCAACGTCGGTGATCTTGAGTGCTTCGAGAATGGAGCAACGGTGGATGCAGCCGAACTCAAAGCCAGAGGCATTATTTCTTTGCCGAAGGTCAATGACGGCATCAAAATTCTTGGTGATGGCGAACTCACCAAAAAATTGACCGTCAAGGCCAAGGCCTTCACAGCCACAGCCAAAGAAAAAATCGTTAAGGCTGGAGGCGCGGCCGAGGAGGTATAGGCATGTCCGGTCTGTTTGAAACCATCAAAAATGCTTTTCGAATCCCTGACCTTCGCAAGAAGATGCTGTTTACGCTCATTATGTTGGTGATTTATCGGATTGGCGTTGCCATTCCGGTTCCCGGCATCGATCCGGCAGCTTTTACCAGCCTGATTAATCGGCTGGGCCAACTGGGTAGTTTTCTGGACATCATTTCCGGAGGCGCTTTCGCCCAGGTTTCTGTTTTTTCCATGGGCATCACGCCGTACATCAATGCCTCCATTATTATGCAATTGTTGACCGTTGCCATTCCGGCGTTGGAGCGACTGCAAAAAGAGGGTGAGACCGGCCGCAAGAAAATCCAGCAGTATGTCCGGTATGTGACCGTTATTTTGGCGTTGGTCCAGGCCACGGCGTACTGGTTTACCACACGCTTGGCCAGTTCCAGCATATTGCCGCCGGTCCTGAACGCCATCATGATTATCCTCAGTTTCACGGCCGGTACGGCGTTTATCATGTGGATTGGCGAGCAGATCAACGAGTCCGGTATCGGCAACGGCATTTCGCTCATCATTTTTGCCGGAATTGTCGCCCGCGGTCCGCAGGCCGTCCGACTCTTGTTTATGTACACGCAACAATGGACCCTGACCAAAAACATCATCGTTTCGCTGGCGGCTACCGTCGGTGTTATTTTGGTTTTCGTTTTGATTATTACGCTGGTGGTTTTCGTCCAAATGGCCGAACGGCGAATTCCGATCCAATACGCCAAAAAGGTCGTCGGACGCAAAATGTACGGCGGTCAAAGCACCTACCTGCCGATCAAGGTCAATCAGGCCGGTGTTCTGCCGGTCATCTTTGCCATCTCGATCATTTCATTGCCGCCCACCATCGTTAACCTGTTCGGATCCACCGGACCGGTTGCCAAATGGTTGGCCAACTTCACCGGCAACCCGTTCTATTATATTCTCTACGCCCTTTTGATCATCGGGTTCACCTTCTTTTACTCGATGATTCAATTCAATCCGATCGAAGTGGCCAACAATCTCCAAAAAAACGGAGGATTCATCCCCGGCTATCGTCCGGGTCGAGCGACATCTGACTTTATTCACAAGACCAGCAAGCGGCTCACTTGGTTTGACGCCATTTTTCTGGTTCTTATTGTTCTCTTCCCTGCTTTCATGAGTGCGGTCACCGGGGCTCAGGGAATCTGGTTTGGCGGCACCGCCATATTGATTCTGGTCGGTGTGGCGATTGACTTGGTCGACCAGCTTGAAGCACAAATGGTCATGCGCCATTACAAGGGCTTCCTTGATTGATTTCTGGTTTTGTGTGCGGAAACGAGGGTGTTCGACCGGGAATGGCGAATGCTCTCGTTACGATTCGTAGGAGGAATAGCAGCATGAACATTGTTTTGCTCGGTCCGCCCGGTTCAGGTAAAGGCACATTGGCCGCAGACCTCATTCGTCTGTACAATTTTGAGTATGTGTCGACCGGGGATATTTTCCGACACAACATCAGGGAAAAGACCCCCTTGGGGCTCAATGCTTCCGAATATATCCATGCCGGTCAGCTGGTTCCTGACCATGTGACCATTGCCATGATTGCCGATCACCTGAAGCAACCAAGAACCGGTTCGGGTATTTTGTTTGACGGCTTCCCGCGTACCGTTGTTCAAGCAGAGGCCCTTGACCGGATGCTTATGCAGATGCAGACCGAGCTGCACATGGTTATCAATTTGGTTGTCAGCAAAGAGACCGTCGTCGAAAGGCTGTCAAACCGACGCTTATGCGTCGATTGCGGCCGGGGCTATAATCTTGTCAGCCTTCCTTCCAAGGTGCCCGATATTTGCGATCAATGCGGAGGCGACCTGATACAGCGCGCCGATGATCGACCGGAGACAATCCGGACGCGTTTGGAACACTATCGTGACTCGACCAAGCCGCTGATCGCTTATTATCAAGAAAAAGCAATCCTGACCAGCATTGATAACGAGGGATCAATCGAAGCCTACACACAACGTGCGGCGGACGCCATCGCCAAAGCGCAAAGAATGGGGAAATGGCGACCATGATTCAACTCAAATCTGCTGCGGAAATCGCCAAGATAACCGCTTCCGGCGCAATCGTCGCCCGGGTTCTCGACACCGTCGGACAGCTCGTACGTCCCGGCGTCAGCACCGCTGAGCTTGACGCCGTAGCCCATGCGATCATTACTGATGCCGGAGCATCGCCGTCGTTTTTGGGATATGGGCAACCGCCGTTTCCCGGCGCAATCTGTGCGTCAATTGACCATGAAGTTGTCCACGGCATTCCCAGCCCGAACCGCATTCTGCAGGAGGGCTCCCTGATATCGATTGATGTGGGAGCCTGCCTAGACGGCTATCACGCCGACGCAGCCCGAACATTTGCCGTCGGCAAGGTCTCGGCTTCGCTCCTCCAACTGATCAAGGTTACCGAAGAATGCTTCTGGCGAGCGCTGGCCAAGGTTCGGCCGGGCGCCCGCGTGGGGGATTTGGGCTCCGAAATTCAGCGATATGCTGAATCCCACGGCTATGGCGTGGTCCGGGAGCTGACCGGTCACGGCATCGGCCGCAATCTGCATGAGAGTCCCGATCTGCCCAACTACGGCCGTTCCGGACGTGGACCTCGCTTGGAGCCCGGCCTTGTCTTGGCCATGGAGCCGATGATCAATATGGGAACGCGGCATGTCAAGATGCAAGATGACGGCTGGACGATTGTTACCGCGGACGGCCTTGCCTCGGCACATTACGAGAACACCTTCGTCGTAACCGATCAAGGTCCGGTTGTCCTGACAGTCCCCTCATCCGGAACACGACAATGAAAACACCCTTTTTACCACAAACCGACAAGACCGGTATCGAGACAGGCGCGATCGTTCGCTCCGAAGCCGGCCATGACCGTTTGGGGATATTTATCGTCCTTTGGGTGCAAGGTGATTACGCCTATCTGGCCGACGGCCGGTCGCGGCTATATGAAAAACCAAAAAAGAAGCGTATCCGCCACATGCGCAAGCTGGCTACGTTGCCCGAAAAGCAGGTGCTGGATCAAATCAGCCGTTTGGGCGATGCCGGACAACGAAATGCCGCACTGCGAAAGTTGTTGAGGCAGTACATAGATCAAGTTTACAAAAAGGAGGAGTTGTGATGTCCAAAGAAGATGTTATTGAAGTCGAAGGAACCGTCATTGACACGATGCCCAACGCGGTATTTAAAGTTCAACTGGAGAATGGTCATGAGGTCATTGCTCATATTTCCGGTAAACTGAGGCAGCACTATATAAAAATCCTGACGGGTGACCGGGTCACGGTTGAACTATCGCCATACGATTTATCGCGAGGCCGTATCACTTGGCGGGCCAAATGACAGGCCAAATGATTTTG
>JAAYNF010000099.1 GCA_012520975.1 Clostridiaceae bacterium
ATACATTCATACCGATAATGGCATCAGCAATTGTTTCATTGACATTTTGAACAGCTTTTTCTACGCCCTTACCCATATAACGCTCACTACCGTCACGCAATTCAACGGCTTCATGAGCACCTGTTGATGCACCTGAAGGAACAGCAGCTCTACCGAAAGCACCCTCGTCAGTGATAACTTCTGCCTCAACTGTAGGATTACCACGAGAATCTATAATTTCACGTGCGAATACATCGATAATAATACTTTCTTGAACCATTTGGAACCTCCTTGAATGTCCATAACTTAAAATTAATATTTATGTATTGAATACAGTTTTATCTGCATGTACATACATGTACATATATGTATTAATTATACATGATTGGTTTCAATATTATAAGTCTTCGCAATATTTATATTAAGATAAAAAAATTATTGACTTAATTGTGTTTCAAAGATTAGACTAAGATGCATAATAAAAATCTTTGAGTATTACGGATCGGATTATTACTTGTAGTGATTCATCTCACATTTCACAAATTTTTATTAATAAATTTTTATTTGGGGGTTAGCATGGGCGAAAAAAAATTATCTCAGTATCAAGAAACATTACAATCTATAAAAGAGATTGCTGAAGAATTGGGTTATGAGGAAGCTGAATATATAACATTATTAAGTCCGGAAAGAGAAGTAACCGTATCTTTACCTGTGACAATGGATGATGGGAGTGTTCGTGTTTTTCAAGGCTATCGAATTCAAGATAACAGTGCACGCGGACCATATAAGGGTGGTGTACGCTATCATCCGGAAGTTGAAATTGAGGAAGTTCGCGATTTAGCTTTATTAATGAGCTTGAAATGTTCAGTTGCCGACATTCCTTATGGTGGAGCCAAGGGTGGTATCACGATAGATCCACGTGAGTTATCCGAAACAGAATTAGAGCGTTTGACTCGAAAATATGCTGAAAAAATTTATCCTATCATTGGAGCAGAAATTGATATACCTGCCCCTGACATGAATACAAATGCAAAAATCATGGGTTGGTTCAAAGATGAATATAGTAAAATCGCCGGAGTTCAAGTTCCGGGAATTGTTACCGGCAAGCCGGTTGAAGTGGGCGGTTCTTTAGGCAGAAATGAAGCAACGGGTCTCGGAGTTTCTACAATAACTCATGCTTTTGCTCAAAATCAAAAATTAGTTCCCGAAGAAACAAGAGTTGTTGTTCAAGGTACAGGTAATGTAGGCTTGATTACTGCTCAATGCTTGGCAAAAGAAGGATATAAAATCATTGCTTTGTCTAATGTGGCAGGTGCCGTCTATAATGCAAATGGCTTTGATGTTTCCGTATTAGATTTAGCGAATGGTGATCAAAAGAATTATGACTTATTAACAGCACAAGAAGGCTCGGAAGAAATTCCAATGAATGAATTATTATCAGTGGAATGTGATATTTTGATTCCTGCTGCTTTGCAAAATCAGATCCGCGCCGATAATGCAGATCAAATAAAAGCTAAAATTGTGATTGAAGCTGCCAATGCTCCTGTTTCAGCTGAAGGAGAGGCCATACTGATCAAAAGAGGCATTAAAGTTCTGCCCGATATTCTTTGTAATGCGGGCGGTGTTGTTTGCTCATATTTTGAATGGGTACAAAACCTGCAACATTTCAGCTGGACTCTTGAAGAAGTCAATACAAGATTAATTGCAAAAATGAAATCGGCCTTTGCTGCAGTACTTGCAATGCAAGCAGAGAAAAACTGCACATATCGTCAAGCAGCAATGTTGATTGCGGTTGATCGGATTGTCAAAGCAACCAAGTTCAAAGGTAAGTATTAAATCGATTTAAGCTGAAGAATTTTCAAAACTCGGCTTATTATATTGATTAGTTGAATTACTTTTTATTCGGGAAGCGCTTCAGCAGAAGTCTTTTTCTGCGTTGTAGTAATTCTTAATAATAAAAGAGGCTGTCTCAAAATGAAAATATTTTGGGTAGTCTCTTTTTATTTTAAAAATATTTATGCTCATAAGCCTCCTTCAGAGACTATTTTAATAGCGTTTATTTATTGGGCAACGATTTATATTTCACTAGCATTTATTATTGGACAACCGTTGAATCAAAATAAAATACGTATGAAAGAAGTTTGATAAACGTGTATAAATCTAGTATAATAATAAAAAATAAAGCAACAAAATAAAGTAATAGAAAGAAAGGCAAGCATCGCTGAATATCCGTGTTGGGTTACGAGACGGGAAAATTGGTCGGATGGAGAATGAAAGAGTGGAAAACCTGGAGATCAATGTTTTTGGTGAGTTGCAAATACTGGTGAATGACTTGGATATTTCTCAAACTATCTGGGCCTCTAAGAAAAAAACGGCATTGCTGGAGATCTTGATCCTCAATAGGCAAAGACCTATGTCCGTTGAGCGGTTGGCGGAAATGATATGGGGGGAAGATGAAGAAATCAATGCGGAGAATGCACTCAAAACGTTGATCAGCCGCTTGCGTAAGGATTTGGAGGAGAATGGGCTCCCCGGGGCAATTTTGACGATACCGGGCGGCTATATGTGGAACCCCGACCTTCCGGCCAAGATAGATGTATTTCGTATGGAGGATCTTTGTCATACCTTGTCAAATGTGGAATCTCTTGATCCTGACGTGAGGGATCAGTTTGAGGAACTTCTCCACATATATACGGATGATCTGCTGACGAATTCCAGCCTGAGTAAATGGATTACACCAAAAAGCGTATATTACCACGATCTTTACTTAAAAACAGTCTATCGGTATATTGATTTGCTGAACAAAGAAAAAGAGTATGGGGATGTAATTCGCGTATGCAAAATTGCACTGGATATTGATGCTTTCGATTCCGTATTGAATTTGGAACTGATGTCCGCACTGCTCAATACTGGTAAAAGCAAAGAGGCGTTGGAACAATATCAGAATACGACAAACCTGCAATACACGCATTTGGGATTGAAACCCTCGGACGAGATTATAAATTTCTATAAAGAATTGATTAAAGGTGAAAAAAACTCGGAGGCAGAGATTGAAGAAATCTGTGAAGAATTGCGAAAGGGTCAACCGGGGGCAGGTGCGTTTGTGTGTGAATACGCTATTTTCAACGATATCTATCATTTGCAGATGCGCAATCTGAAGCGGCTGGATACGGCTATGTTTTTGGCATTGGTGGACGTGCGCAGGATGGACAACAGACAGATGGAAGCACTGGAATTGAAGCAAGTGATGGCTCGGACGTTGGATCTGCTGCGAGAGAATTTGCGTCAAGGAGATACGATTTCCCGTTATAGTCCCTTACAGTATGTGATATTACTACCTTCTGTGGAAAATGCAAAAATGGTCCGTATGGTAATAGAACGGTTAAAAAGGCAGTTTTACAGTAATAGTAAAAACGCAAAGTATATCTTTGGTTACAGTGTAACGCCACTGGTCGTGGACGATTGATCTTCGACCTTCGTTCGGAAAGAGAGGCGAAAAGGGAGAGAGTAGGCTTATCGTTTGTGTGCTCTCTCTTTATTTGTGTCTGCCTATGAAAAAATCAGAAAAGAATTCCGGTGATAGTCGCTGCTAGCGGAGGACAGGAGAGCGTTTTTTGAAGAGAAAATTGGACATTGTTCGGCTAACATGCGTGGTAGTGCTTGTTCTCGCCATTGTCTGGACAATGGGATGTGCGAAAGAAAAAAAAGCAAAGGAGCCAGTGGCGGAAGGAGCTTCCCGAGATAATAGCCCGGTAGTGCTGGTACCTCAAGCAGATGGAACGCAGGTTTTTGAGGGGACAGCTTCTTTGATCGACGCCTCGCATCTTGAAGACGGATATGTCATGGTAAAATATACCGGCGACGGCCGAATTAAGATGCAGCTTACACACGATGATGAGGATCCCTACACATATGACCTGCCGACAAGCGGCGCATTCCAGACATTTCCTCTGACTTGCGGGGACGGACACTATACACTGAATATTTACCGCAATATTTCAGGTGACCAATATGCGTTTGTAGACGGCGCATCGTTTGATGTGCGTCTAAAGAATGAATTCACACCTTTTTTGCATCCCAGTCAATACGTTGACTATACGGAAGAAACTGCGGCGGTAGCGTATAGTGAAGAGCTGGCACAGGGCGCATCGGATGATTTGGACGTGGTTAAGCGCATTTATGAATATGTGGTCAATAATATCGTGTACGATACGAATAAGGCAGAAAATGTGTCTTCGTCTTATTTACCCGATTTAGACGATACTCTGAACACAAAGCGTGGCATCTGTTTTGATTATGCGGCACTGATGACAGCTATGTTGCGTGTTCAGCGCATTCCTGCGCGGTTGGTCATCGGATATGCCGGCAAAGATTATCATGCGTGGATCAGCGTCTACACGGAAGAGACCGGATGGATCGACGGCATCATTCAATTTGACGGGAAAAATTGGGTATTGATGGATCCCACCTATGCTGCGGGACGGGGTCTTGCAGATTATATTGGAGACGGCAGTAATTATAATGCATTATTTTATTATTAAAATCCGCTCAGAAGGAGAGGCACATGAAACGAATCGACAGGCAAAAAGAACTTTCCGCAGCGGAGCTGGAGGAGTTTTTCCAACAGTTGGCGCTGTTTTTCAAAAGCGGAATTCCCACATGGGAAGGACTTGCGCTGTTAGGGGAAGAAACGGGAGGAAGAAATAACGAATTGTTTCGTGTGCTATCCACGAAGGTCGCGGACGGGAACAGTCTGTCTGCCGCTTTCCTGCAAAGTGGACGGTTTCCCGGTTATGCTGTGGATATGGTGCGGATCGGTGAACGTACGGGACGTATGCAAGAAATTGCAGAGGCACTCCGCGCGTATTACGAAGGGCGCGATGCCCTTGCAAGAGAATTGCGAACTTCGGTGGTGTACCCGCTTACTATGGCGGGAATGGTGCTCGTGGTAATTTTTGTGCTGACCGTGGCGGTGATGCCGGTATTTGAACAAGTGTTTAAGCAGCTGGGATTGGCTATGAACCCTTTCTCTCTGTCGCTGTTGCAATTCGGACAGGCTTTTAGCCAATCTGCGCTGATCATTTTGATTGTAGTCATTTTATTTGTTCTCGTATTTTTTCTTCTGCGTTTTACAAAAAAAGGCAGGGCTGCGCTTTCGCGCGTTTATGATACTTCCCCATTCACACGGAAGGTGGCGGCGGTTATTGCTGCTGAACGGTTTGCATTTTCCATGTCGCTGATGCTGGAAAGCGGCATTTATATTGTGGATGCACTACATTTAGCGATGGACCTTGAAGAAAGCGAAAGGGCGAAGGCGCGAATTGTGGAACTCGAGCGCCTTCTTGGAGAAGGAAAACCTTTGCAAGAAGCGATTTTCGCTTGTGGCATTTTTGAGAAATCATATAACGGGATGATCGTAGCAGGCTTGCGCACAGGCACACCCGGAACGATGCTTATGGAAGTTGCACTTCGTTGCCGCCGTGATGCTGAGTCGCGACTGCAGCGGTTGCTGGCTATTATTGAGCCTGCGCTGGTAGCGTTGCTGTGCGTGCTGGTAGGACTGGTCATCCTATCTGTCATGTTACCGTTGGCCGGAATCCTATCCGGTATGTGAGAAAGGAAGACGGTTTTTTGCGAAAAACAGGGGTCTCGAAAAAAATCAAGCAATTACTAGGCAGCGGCGTTTTTTGGGCTGCCGCGATCTTTGCCGCCGTTGCGCTGAGTATTGGATTCGGAGTGGCCGCCGCCGGAAAAACGTCCGTCTCCAGGCAGATCGTTCTGCTGAAAGATACGGTGCGGCGTGAGGCAATACAGTGCTATGCATTAGAAGGAAGTTACCCGCAAGACCTTGCTTACTTAAAGGAGCGTTACGGTCTTCGTTATGATGCAGATCACTATGTGGTGCATTATAAATTTCTGGGCGGCAATCTATTACCGGAAATTTCGGTTTTTTATCTTGAAGATTAGGGGGCAGCAGGAGAAGATGCGGCGAGAGAGACACACGGCAGAGATTTTGTTTGTGATTGCTTTGTTTTTCTTGTACACGATTTGTGCCCTGCTCCTCTCTGTGATGGTTGCAGATGCTTATAGCCGGGGAGCAGAACGTTCGGAGCGCAATTATAATATGCGGACTTCCGTGTTATACTTGACAGAAAAGGTACGACAAACAACAGGTGCAGAGGGAGAAATAAGCGTGCGGCAAACCGGCGAGGGAGATGCACTGGTGTTGGGAATGTTGGTAGAGAGTGAACAGTATGAAACGTGGATTTACGTGGAGGACGGATATCTGCGCGAGGTACTGCTGCTGCAGGGTGCGGATATCTCACCGGGAATTGGGCAGAAGATTATGCCTCTTTCCTCACTTGTTCTTGAGCTGGGACCGGAGGGTCTACTCCAAATCAGCGTGACAGACCAAACTGGTGAAATATATGACGGCAAGGTTTTTTTGGAGAGAGCCGGGAGGAGAAATGCGCCATGAATCAATCATCTAAAAGCCACTATTTTTTGGTGGAATTGCTGGTGAACTGCTTGTTGTTTGCCGTTGCGGCGGCAATTTGCATTGCCATTTTTGCGCACGGCAATATGACGGGGAAAAAGAGCGCGGCCCTTTCCATGGCTGTTGCGGAGGCGCAAAACGTGGCGGAGAGTGTTAAGGCTGCTGAGGGAGACCTGCAGGTGCTTGGTACCCTGCTGGACGCAGGAGAAGAAGGGGGCGTATATACCCTCCGATACGATGCAGATTGGCAGCGTCTTCACGATAACGTGGATGCGGTCTATGAATTGCGAGCGGTTATTGATATTGATGAGAAAAATATGCTTCAAGCAGATATCTCGGTAACAGATAAAGAAGGGATGATTTATACATTGCATATGCTACGCTATCTCAGTGCAAAGAGTGGTGGGAAAATATGAGGCGCGGAAGACCGGTCGTCAGTTTAGGTATTGTTTCGCTGATTACCGTGTTTACAATATTGCTGTTCGCCGTTTTTTCCGTCTTGTCGCTGTCCGGTAGCCAATCGGATAGTGTACTTTCGGATAGGGCTGCGTGTGCCGTATCTGATTATTATGCTGCGGAGGCGCAGGCGGAACAGAGATTACAGGAACTGTCTGCCATAGCGGCAAATGACGTGGAAACGCCTCTATCTGAACGTTTGGAGGCGGCCGGGTTTGAGATTGTGGTTAATACTTCCTATCCGGGGACGGTAGTAGTTTATAGTACACCTGTAGATGACCAACGGGTGCTCCGTGCGGAGGTTGGCATCGGGGAACATGGCAAGGTGGAGCGACTGTACCGCCAAACCATATTGACTGGACAATAAAGGAATACAGAGGGAGCAAAAACAATGGACATACAGATGTTGTTGAAGGATATGGTGGAACAGGGTGCAGAGGATATTTTTATCATCTCCGGCCGTCCAGTCAGCTGCAAGCAAAATAAGCTTGTTAAAAACTGGGGGGAGGAAAAACTGACTCCTGCACAGACGCGAGAGATGCTCCTTGCGGTGTATGTCTTAGCGGGACGCGATCCGAAAGCGTTATTAAAGCGAGGCGATGATGATTTTTCATTTGCAATAAAGGGGGTATCTCGTTTCCGTGTAAACGCGTACAAGCAGCGCGGGTCATATGCAGCAGTAATCCGGGTGATAGCATTCTCTCTGCCTGATCCGGAGGAGATGCACCTGCCACGCACGGTTTTGGATCTGGCAGAGCTGAGGAGAGGGATGATTCTCGTTACCGGTCCTTCAGGAAGCGGTAAGACGACAACGCTGACTTGCCTGCTGGAAAAGATCAATGAACAGCGTAGTGCACACATCATTACGCTGGAAGATCCGATTGAATACCTGCATAGTCACAAAAAAAGCATCGTTAGCCAGCGTGAACTGATGATTGATACGGAGAATTATCCGTCCGCCTTGCGCGCGGCGTTGCGGCAAAGTCCGGATGTCATCCTGATCGGAGAACTGCGGGACATGGAGGCAATCGAAATCGCTCTGACCGCAGCAGAGACGGGACATTTGATTCTTGCCGCGCTACATTCCTTGGGAGCAGCCAATGCCGTTGACCGGTTGGTGGATGCTTATCCTGCAGAACAGCAGGAACAAGTGCGCATGCAGATCTCCATGGTGCTTCAGGCTGTAGTCAGTCAGCAGTTGCTGCCCGCGAATGACGGCTCACTTGTGCCGGCATTCGAGATTATGCAGTGTAACGGTGCGATCCGAACGTTGATTCGCGACGGCAGGACACACCAGATTCCCTCCGTGCTTCAAACTTCATCTACGGAGGGGATGATGAGTATGGATGCCAGTATTGCGAAATTGTATCTAGAAGGACTTATCAGCAAACAAACTGCCCTTACCTACAGCATGTCCCAGGAATATTTATTGAGACAGATTGAAAATAGATAAACAGATATATGTAGTCCGGCAAAAAGGAACAAAAAAAAGAGCCCGCCTAGGCGGACTCTTTTTTCAGTTCAGCAAGCGCGATTTACGCATTTACTTCTTCTTGTTCTTCCTCTTCTTTGTAGGATTTTTTGCATAACAATGCCAGCACTACCTGTACGAGAGCAATAACTGCCATCCAGATGGTCCAGCGGTCTACTAAGACCATGGGGTTGCGCATATCTTCCGTCAGGATGAACACGATTATCGCAACAATCAGCGGGATGATGCTCAGCAACCTCAGGATTCCCTTGCGCTTGATTGTATCTCTGTCTTCTTCCTCGTCGGTATATGCCTTTGCAGCTTCTGTCTCTTCGTCCTCTTTGTCTTCACGTTTTTTGTTTGTGAAGTAACTAATCCACAGAACTATCATGATAATACCTGTTAGGATGGTCAACAACAGATTTATGAGTGCCCATTCTGCTGACGTTCCGTCTGCGAGCGGTGTCTCACGTTCCGGAATGGTGATCGTCGGTTCCGGAGTTGGCTCCGGCTCAGGCGTGGGCTCTGGCTCAGGAGTAGGCTCCGGCTCAGGAGTAGGCTCCGGCTCGGGAGTAGGCTCCGGCTCAGGAGTAGGCTCCGGCTCGGGCGTGGGCTCCGGCGTGGGCGTGGGCTCCGGCTCAGGAGTTGGCTCCGGCTCGGGAGCTGGCTCCGGATCAGGAGTAACAGGACCGGGCACCGGTGTCGGAACTGGAACTGGCTCCGGATCAGTATCCCCAGGAGTATCCGGTTCGGGCGTTGGCTCCGGATCAGGTGTACGCGGATCGGGCGTGGGTTCCGGATCGGTAGGTTCATCGTCTGGCCCACCGGTTCCGCCGCCGTCTGTAACAGTCAGTGTACCGTTTACATAAGTTACGTTGTAGTTACCCTTTGTTGCAGGACCACTGAAGGTGATGTCATAGTTACCAACCGGGGATGTCAATACTGCATCGGTTTCGATTCCGGGTTCCAGACCAA
>JAAYNF010000100.1 GCA_012520975.1 Clostridiaceae bacterium
GGAGAGTCAACGATATGAAAGACTTTGAGCTTGGAGCCATACAGGAACGTTTTGCAGATATCGTCTGGGAACATGAACCAATCGCCTCCGGTGAACTGGCTAAGATATGTCAGAAGGAACTGAACTGGAAGAGGCCGACGACTTATACTGTGCTGCGCAAGCTCTGTGAGAAGGGATTGCTTCAGAACAAAGACGGCATAGTCGTTTCCTTGGTTTCCCGTGAGGAATTCTATTCAGCCAAAAGTGAACAGATCATTGAGGATTCCTACCGGGGATCTCTGCCTGCCTTTGTCGCTGCATTTATTGCCAGAAAAGACTTATCGACTCAGGAGGTAGACGAAATTCAGAAAATGATCGATTCCTTCAAAAAGGAGGGCTGAGCATGAGCGACGTTTTCCTCAAAATCCTGAATATGAGTATTACGGCCGGCTGGCTGATCCTAGCGGTTATCCTGGTCAGACTGCTTTTGAAAAAAGCACCGAAATGGATCCTCTGTCTTTTGTGGGGACTTGTCGCCATCCGGCTTGTATGCCCGTTCTCATTTGAAAGTGTGCTCAGCCTGATTCCAAGCAGTGAAACAATCCCGGCGAATATTGCTGCCCAACAGGAACCTTCTATCAATTCGGGAATTGCAATCATTAATAAAGTCATTAATCCGGTGATCACGGAATCATTTGCACCGGCTCCACTGGCAAGCGCTAATCCGCTTCAGATTGTCATTCCGATTGCGGCAGCCGTATGGATTGCGGGCATCGTCGTGCTTCTGGCATATGCGCTGATAAGCTTCTTGACGCTGAAGAAAACAGTCTCCGTATGCGTGCCTGTCGGAGAGCGTATCCTTGCCTGTGATTATGTCAATGCTCCGTTTATCCTTGGCGTGTTCAGGCCGATCATCTATGTACCGTCTTTCATGAGAGGAGAAACGCTTGACCATGTGATCCGTCATGAGAATGCTCATTTGCAGCGTCATGATCACTGGTGGAAGCCGTTAGGTTTTTTATTGCTGGCTGTATATTGGTTCAATCCTTTGTGCTGGATCGCTTATATTCTGCTATGCCGGGACATTGAAATGGCCTGTGATGAAAAAGTCATCCGTGATATGGATAAGGATGATATGGCGGCATATTCACAGGCGCTTCTTGATTGCAATCTCCCGAGAAAGAGAATCGCAGCCTGTCCGCTTGCTTTTGGCGAGGTGGGAGTAAAGGAAAGAGTCAAGGGAGTCCTGAAATATAAAAAACCTGCTTTCTGGATTATCCTAATCGCTGTCGTTGCCTGCATTGTCCTTGCGGTATGCCTGATATCAGATCCTTTTTCAAGCAAAACTCTGCCCGAAAAACTTGGAATTTCTATGGATATGGCGGTTGCTGAACACTATCATTCAGATCACACGGAAGGTCACTTTGCCGCTGTCGGTTACGAAGTGCTCGAAGTATCAGAATCCGCAAATAAAATAACGGTATATGCTTTGGTGCTTTATGAAGAGTACAGCTTTGACGGCGATGATGTTGCTTTGGAATCCGGCGCCTGGGGACCCGCAGCTATTACATTCGACATAGCTTCCGGCGGCGATGGTTCCTCTTCCTATGATGTGATCGAGTATTGGGAACCCCGTGGCGGGAGCTATTACGCAGATGACATACGAGCTAAGTTCCCAATGTCGATTCGGAAAAAAGCTTTGGATAATTCCGGATCGGATGTTCAGCACGAGAAATGCCTGCAGACAGCGAGGGAGTATTACAGCGTGAATCAGAATGTGGATCATGACTCGACAGATATATTCGATGCAATTTACCTTGGAATGACAAGTGCGGAAGTCCATGCTTTATTTGGTGAACCCGATTATCAAGCATCAGGGTTGATGTGGTTTGGTTACAACGATGTTGGGACTTTCGACACCGGCTTGGGTTTTGAAGGCACAATCTCACGAATTGTCGTTGGCGGCAAGCATTGGGATGTGCATAAGTTAATAAACGAAGCAATAATTAACCGCCATAGTGTAGGCACAGGGGCATATCTGACCGAGTCACATCTGATTATGAAATTTACCGCAGCCCAAAACGGCTTTACTGCAGAAGTGCAATCGGTTTGTGGCATTTACGGGCGAAAAGGCGATTATGATGTGGAACTCAAAAGCAGTGTCGCTTTGCCCATCAGGATAACTTTTGTTAAAAATAAAAATAACGATTATGAGTTGTCTTCATACCATGAAGGGCGAAAAGGTGAAGACTGGGGTTGGAAAGGTGATTCTGCTGTAGAATCACTACAAAACAACTGCTACGCAAACGCAATGCATCATTTTGTCGGAGCCATTCCGAGTCCCGGCAGATACAGCATAGGGGTTGGCACGGTGGCTGTGACAAATGTCGCTGAAAGGCATACTGAAAGCGGATTTTTTACAATAAGATACTTTCCCGGGGCTACCCTTCAAATTGAAAAATACACAGCCAAATGGGGAGCATATGCCCCGCAAACCTGGATTATTGAATACGCTGACAAACGAAAAAATATAACTGTTGACAAAAACGGCAGCAATGTTATTCCGATAACCGACGACTTAATCGGTATTTTCAATGCAGATGAAAACGAATACTCGATTAAGTTTGAAAAGTACACAAATTAAACGTCTCCATTCAGGGGCGGCTCCATCATCCCCCAATACTTGTCCATTTCAGCAATGGGTCCGTTTGCTGTTTTTAAAAAGCCAACAATATGTAAAGAATGATTTTGGATATAATCTTGAACTGTAAAAAGCTCGATTCTACTTCCAAGGGGTGTTCAAATTCCTCAAAAAAGAATACGATCACCTCAAACAAAGACATCGGTTCTCTAAAGAATGTTACGATACTTATTGTTCCTGATTTTGATGATTTTACGGTGAAACTAATTATTGCGGATGATAGCTTAAAGTATTCAACTGAAATTCCGATTCTCGGCGATGTCCTTGAAAGACAGTATTATGGAAGGACTGCGACATATATTGGGGAAACCAGCACAAGCGTCCGACAGCCCGCGATTTTGGGCAGCAAAATGAACAAATTGTGCACCTGTGAGTCTGCTTTCCTCCTTCAAAGCAACCCCCAACTTTTCGTTGCTTTCATCTGAAATGATTACGACCATATTAATGCCTGCTGAACTCTCCTCTCAATAAGATCAATTCAATTATGCTTTCCGTACCGCCCTAATGATCGAAGATATCTTGGGTGTTGTGCCGTACATCAAAACACCTACACGATATATCTTGGCAGAAAGAAAACCGATTCCTATCGTAGATCCAATAAGGATAGCAATGGAAATCGCAATCTCATACCAAGATACCGTGCTCATTGCAATTCTTGTAAACATCGACATCGGCGAGATAAACGGAATGTAGGAACAAACAGTCATAAGCGTATTGTCTACATTGCCGGAACTCATAGAAATTATGACTACAAAAAATGCAATAACAAAGAGTATTGTAATCGGCATAACCGAGATGTTAACATCTTCGAGCTTCGAGACGGTAGAGCCCACTGCACCGTACATAA
>JAAYNF010000101.1 GCA_012520975.1 Clostridiaceae bacterium
AAGCGCATGAAGAACGTTACCGTGCGCTGTTGTCCAATGTCGAGCTGAAAAAAGTTTTTGAAAAAGCAGAGGAAACCACGTGGGAATGCCGCAATTGCGGACACTTGGTTACAGGGAAAAAAGCGCCCGGCATCTGCCCGGTCTGTCAACATGCACAGAGCTATTTTGAAGTGAGAAAAGAAAACTACTAAGTTAATATTTTCTTTGCCAAGCCCGGAGATCAATCCGGCAGAAGAGGACGGCGTCTCAAAAGAGGCGCCCTCTTTTTATTTCGGATTATCGCGCCAGAACGAGGTTTCTAATAAGAAAAAAGTTAAATCAAACGATTGAAAACATAATAAAAAGGCATCGGTTTTCTATTTTATCATATTATCAATCGTTTGATTTATTTGCATTTTAGGGATGCAAGCGATTTGAATGTTATTGTAAGATCAATATATGTTGCAAATATTTCGTTTTGATATTATATTATTATCATTATATCGAAGGCCTTCATATATGATTTTGACACTTTCAGATAAAATCATATTATTTCATGCACGACTGATTCAGATGCAATATCCGGTAAATTATGTCTACGCCCAAAGATTTACCCAAGATATTCTCTTAGGCGGCACACTGGGGAACGAACTGAATGCTTCGGTCAACGCGACAAACGGCGTCGTCAGTGGCGGGCTGGGATCAAAGATTAATTTATCGTTTAATATTCAGGCCAATTTCGTACGCTCTTTCTATGAGGAGTTCAACATGAAAGTGCCAGCGTACACGCATTTAACTCTTTGCTCGTACATTCGTGGCTATCGGGTTTCCGGCTACGCCAAAAATTTCTTTTCTTGGATTGAAATCAAGCGTGGTCAATATGAGCTGAAAATCCCATCTTATCAAATTTACACACCGATTCTGAACTGACAGAACACGCTGGGCAGGGGACAAAAGGTCCCCTGCCTGCAATAAAGCAAAAATAAGAGGTGCGACATGAAAAAACAACTGGTTGTCTTAACGATTATCTTCACGTTGCTTTTGACCGGTTGCTCGGACGACAAGAGAGAGCAAGAAACAGTATCCGGCCTTTTTAGTGTTCCTTATTCCTATTCATTGGACAAACAAAGCCTTGAGTTCAGTCAAAACGACTTGATAATACCATTTTTCAGCTATGACCGAGATTGTTTATCCGAGAAATATCCTATTGAACAAACGTATATACGTAGTAAAGATGGTGCGAAAATTCTCGAAACAACCATTGCGTTTGAACATGAGCCGGGACCGCTGATGCAGCTTAACGGCCGAAATTTATATGGCGGCACCATGCGATTGGATATCGAGTTTTTGCCGGTTCAAATATCCAATGCCGAACTGGTCATCGAATATCAAAATAAAACTCCGGATTCCTTGGAAATCGGAAGTCTGGCGCTGGCCGATCTTGTTTCCGATACAGTTCCGAAGCCGGACGATTGCATTGCTTATGTTTTTCTGCATGCGGTAACGAACGACCATATAAATTCCGGATTGAAGGTTAATTCCATTGCTCTCGAAATCAAAACCGAGCAAGAAATCAACATCCAGAAAATAGATTTTGGTGTTCCCGGCATTGGTATTGCTGCCGACGATCTGAAAATTTTCCATGATGCGGATGCCGATCGTGTTCTTAACCTGGTCAAAAGCGTGCGCCTGAACGAAGAAATCTCCGATGCCTATGATCGGCGTCAGACAGGTCAACCCGACAAGGACTGTAATCTCGTTGTTGGTCCGGGTCGATATGTTATTATTTGTCCTTTGACTTATCAATCCGACAGTCAACCGGATGTCAAAAAGATATTTGTTCGACTGGACTTTGTCACCGAACATGGAAAAAGCAATTACTCCATCCCGACGTTCCCGCTCTATTCGATATTCAGATATCCACCCGAACAGCTTCTCCGACTGACAGGACAATCTACGGAACACTAACATGAAAAAAATATTATTTGTATTACTTTTTTTGATGATGGCGCTTATTTTAGCCATTGAAGTTATGGGTTTTGTTCGGCTCAATCAGCCCGACACGCAGGAAGAGGGAATACTGGAATCGATTTCCGATATCATCCTCGCTGAATCTGACAACATGGCGGAAGCCACCATTCGTGACGTGATCCGATCAGTGGTTGTTGATGCTCAGGCGTCACCGATTACATCGACGATGGTCGTTTCACATAAAATTCCTTTTAATAGTCAAGACCTTGTGTTTTTCATCCGACCCAATCAGATTATTCGCCAAGGGGAGAGGCTGGCTGCCAAGAATGAAAAAGAATATCGCTCATCTGTAACAGGTCGGGTCGACAGGATAATCCAAAACAAACGAAGTACTCAGATCAACATCGTGGACTACGATCAAATGTTTATCAATGCCAGATTGCCTCAACAAAACAGTGATCGAGTCGATTTGGGTTTTCCGGTTGTTGTCCGATATAACGATAGATTTCTCGAAGGAAAAATCAGTCAAATAGATATGCAGGTTGTCGAAGGGGAAGTGGGCATCCAAATTGTTTGCATGGATGATGATCTGCAAATCAGGCCTGGTTCTAAATTACAAATTATTTTAATCGAGGACCAGATCAAGGGTGTCGTTGCTATTCCTGCAGAAGCCTTGATAAAAAGTCAATCCAGTTTGAATTATGTCCGACTTATTCGCCGAGATGCCGGGCATTCTGTTGAGACGACACCTGTCCAAATCGGATTGGTCGGTGATCAGTACGTTCAAATTATAAGTGGTATTTCCATTGGGGATTGGGTTTTACTTCCCTGAATTGGTGCCGGGAGAGGAACAAAGGACATGATTGTGCTTGAATTACGTTCAATTGATAAATCTTACCGGAGAAATTCGCCAATTTTACGGCATCTTGATTTAACAGTGCAAAGAGGCGATTTTATTTCCATTTCCGGTCAATCCGGCGCCGGTAAAAGTACATTGTTAAATATTATTGGACTGTTGGATACTTTTGATCGTGGCTCATATACTCTATTTGGTAAATCAATCCGGAAAAAGGATTTCAGCAAGTTGCAATACTACCGAGATAATACGATCGGATTTGCCTTTCAGTTTTTTCACCTGATTCCTAACGTGACGGTCAGGGAGAATCTGCTATATTCTTTTATCGCATCAAACCAATCATTAAGGATGCGTGATCTTAACCGTAAAATTAAGCTTGTGTTGGAAAGGTTAGATTTGCTATCAGTGGAACATCAAAATGTCACCCTCTTGTCGGGCGGTGAAAAGCAAAGGGTGGCGTTGGCCAGATCATTGGTGCGAGAGCCGAAAATTCTCCTAGCCGATGAACCCACGGGCAATCTGGATCCCAACAATGCCGACCGGGTTGTGGAAATTCTTGCTCAATATTGCCAAAAGGGCAATTCAGTTATCTTGGTATCGCACAGTGAAGACATTGTCCAACGAGCCGGCATCAGGTATCGATTAAGCCATGGCAGATTGGTTAGCTATGGTTGTTAAGCTTTGGTTATTCTTCAGGCACTGTCTTGTTATAACCTTGTCCAATTGGAAGCGACTGGTTTTGTCGGTTTTAGGTGTTGTCTGTTGTATCTCGTTATTTCAAGTAGGTATGGTGGTTATTCAATCCTATAATCATTCCATTTTTAAAGACTATCTGGATTTTGATCGTAACAGCATCTTGCTGAATGGCGAGATACCAGCCGAGCTGTTAACCACCATTAGAATGAACAGTCCTGAAAGCAAAATAACAAGCTATTCCGGAGATATAATCACTCAGCTCGGCTATTCGAAAAATGGTCATGTTAATTATTTTGTAAATCTGATTGGTACAACAGCAGATTTTTTGTCGCTGCCAATACCAGACAATAGCTGTGCGAACAATATCGTTTGTACCGAGATAATACATGGTCGTGATCTTACTGCCGAAGATATTAAAATGCAAGTCCGGTAGCTGTAGTCAGCGAGTTAACAGGTCAAATCTTTTCCGGTAAGAAAAATCCCCTTGGAGAAAAAATCAAATTGGTCATGAATAGCAATGAACAAGATATTCTTGAGGTAAAAATCGTTGGTATTTACAAAAACACGCCTTATGATTTTAAAGCGATTGAGCTGATCAACCACTCGACCACGAATTGTCAGCAGATCAATCATATGATCGACATATTTTTACCACATACCGTGGTTGCTCAATTTATGGCGTCCGAACAATTTTTCCACTCGGTGGTTGTTTACGGATTTAATCAAGGAAGCAACCTTGATCTGATCCACCTGCTTATTAAACTCTATCAAAATACCATACAAGTTTTTACCTATCGGTCTCACATACAACTGCTGAAACAAATTAACAGCAATATGCAAAATATGCTTTTTGTGGCAACAATAGCCTTGGTCTGCATTTCCGGGCTGACTTTAATGAATTCACTTTTGTTTTTGGTCAAGGAACGGGTGAAAGAAATCGGCATCAAGAAATCTTTGGGCGCAACTCTAGAATATATCATTGCTGAATTTTTTATTGAAGGTCTCGCGCTGTGCTTTTTTGGAGCGATAATCGGAACGTTTTTATCCGTGCTGTTGATTAATCACGGCAAACCGCTGCTTGAGGATATGATCGGAACGAAGGTTTTCATTATATTTAATCCGGAAATTGTCCTCGCCGGTTTTATGCTGGCCTTGCTGCAGGGAATTCTTTTTTCTATCGTTCCGGTTATTTATGCATCCGAGATCAAGATTGCCGATGCGCTGAGCCAGGATTGAAGGTTTCATTCGAGTCGGATCTAAAGTTGGCTTGCCCTTTTTCCGTGTCCTGTGCTATCATCTTCATTATTTGCAATTAGGAAGTCGACATGAAAGCAGAATTGCGTTATGCCGTGCGGCAGACCTTGCCGGTCATGATCGGGTATCTGTTCTTCGGCACGGCCTTTGGTCTGATGCTGCAGAATATCGGATATAATTTTCTCTGGGCTATGATGATTAGCTTGGTGGTTTATGCCGGTTCAATGCAATTTGTTCTGGTCAGTTTGCTTGCCGGCGCTTTTAATTTGCCGGCGGTTATCTTGATGACCTTAACCATCAACAGTCGCCATTTCTTTTATGGCCTGCCCTTTTTAAAAAAATTCCGGGAGATGGGAAAAGCGTATCTCTACATGGTTTTTTCTCTGACCGATGAAACCTATGCATTGCTCTGCAGTGTCTGGATTCCCGATCATCTTGACGAGAAAAAGGTCCGTTTTTTTATGGCTCTTTTCAACCATCTGTATTGGATTACAGGCTCGACCTTGGGAGCGCTTGGAGGGGCGTTGCTCAAGATAGATCTCAGGGGCATCGAGTTCACCATGACCGCCCTTTTCATTGTCATCTTTATTGAGCAATGGATATCGGCAGCCAAAACCACACGCGCTCCGGCTGTGATCGGTCTGCTTTGTGGTCTTGTTTCACGCTTGATTTTGGGACCGGACCGATTTATTTTGCCGGCGCTGGTTGTAACCGTTACGACCTTGCTGGCTCTGCGACCAATTTTGGATCGGAAGGCAAATGAAAAAGGGGAGAAAGGGCTATGAGTACCGCCGAAGCATTGATAACCATAGCCGTCGTGGCTGTTCTCACTTTTTTACTTCGCTTTTTGCCCTTTCTGTTGTTCGGGCGCAAGGAACGTCCTTCACCTGTGCTGGATAGTTTGAACAAGCTATTGCCTTCGGCAATTATTGCGGTTCTGGTTGTTTATTGTTTAAAAAATGTAAGCTTTCAACAGATCAATACTTTTGTTCCCGAACTGATTGCCGTAGCGGTGGTTGTGTTGCTTCACCTTTGGAAGCGCAACAATCTGGTCAGCATCGGCGGTGGAACTGTGGTCTATATGCTCTTGGTTCAATTGGTTTTTTAACCGATCGAGGTCTCGATCCCCAACGGTTATCCGCCCAGATAGGCTTTTCGGACCTTGTCATTATTGAGCAGGTCGGCGGCCGGAGCGGTTAAGATGATCCGACCGGTTTCCAACACGTATCCTCGGTGGGCGACCGAGAGCGCCATTTGAGCGTTTTGCTCGACCAGCAAAATGGTTGTTCCGGCTTGGTTCAGCTCCTTGATGATTTCAAAAATCTGAGTGACAAGGATCGGAGCCAGACCCATAGATGGCTCATCCAACATCAAAAGGGTCGGTTTGGACATTAAAGCGCGTCCCATTGCCAGCATCTGTTGTTCGCCGCCGGAAAGTGTTCCGGCCTGCTGGCGTCGACGCTCTTTTAAACGGGGAAAGCGTTCGTAAACATCAGCAATTGCTCCCCTGATTTCATGCCGCAGCCGAATATAAGCTCCCATCTCCAGATTTTCTTCAACGGTCATTTGCAGAAAAATCCGGCGCCCCTCGGGACATTGCGCCAATCCTTGGCTGACAATTTTGTGCGGTGGCACATTGACAATGTTTTGGCCGGCGAAGTGTATGGAGCCGGTTTGAGGATGCAAAAGGCCGGAAACTGTTTTTAAAATGGTGGATTTGCCGGCGCCGTTGGCACCGATCAGGGTGACGATTTCACCTTGCTCAACCTCAAAAGAAACACCTTTTATGGCATGGATACTGCCATAGTAGACGTTGATGTCATCGACTTTCAGCATCCGGTCAGGCCTCCTTTTTCTCGCCCAAGTAGGCCTCGATGACTTCGTCGTTGGTCTGAATTTCTTCGGCTGTGCCTTTGGCGATGATCCGGCCGTAATTCAAAACGGCGATGCCTTCGCAGATGCCCATAACCAATTTCATGTCATGTTCGATCAACAGGATGGCGATTCCCAGCGCGTCACGGATTTCGATGATATTGCGCATCAGCTCCTCGGTTTCCGAAGGATTCATTCCGGCAGCCGGCTCATCCAGCAGCAACAGTTTGGGTTTGGTGGCCAACGCGCGTACGATTTCCAGACGCCGTTGAGCACCGTATGGTAACGACCCGGCCTTGTAATGGATCATGTGCTCCATACCGAAAATAGAAAGCAGCTCCAGCGTCATCTGATGTGCTTGACGTTCGGATTTCCAATAGCCCGGCAGACGAAAAATATCAAAGAAAACATTGCTGTTCAGATGGTTGTGCAGACCGATCCGTACATTGTCCTCGACGGTTAAGGAAGAAAACAGCCTGATATTTTGAAAAGTTCGGGCGATTCCGGCTTTGTTGATTTGGACCGTATTCATTCCCGATGTGTCTTTGCCGTCAAGCAGAATAGCACCGCTGCTTGGTTGATAGACCTTGGTCAACAAATTAAAAACAGTGGTTTTTCCGGCGCCGTTCGGGCCGATCAGTCCGGCAATTTCCGTTCGACCGATAATAATACTAAAGTCATCAACCGCCGCCAGACCGCCGAAGTCAATGCCGAGACGACTGACCTCCAGAATTGGCGGTTTGTCCAGATCGCGAGCCGGGATAATGGCGCGGCTGGGAAACGGCACCATTGGTGTTTTTAACAAGCGGCTACTCACGGGCGGTTCCTCCTTTCAGATCCGATGGTCTTTTGATTTTAAAGAAGCCTTTGAATTTTTTTGTCATATTCTTGAGCTGTTCGTTGTTGGATACCAACATAACCAAAATCAAGATAACAGCATAGAGCAGCATACGGTAGTTGTTGAAAGCGCGCAGCAGCTCCGGCAAAACCGTGAGGACGGTGGCGGCAATGATCGAGCCGCGAATATTGCCCATACCGCCGAGGACGACAAAAACCAGAATCAGGATGGATGTATTAAAGTCAAATTTCCGCGCCACGACGGTGGAAAAATTCAGGGCGTAAAGTGCACCAGCCGCACCGGCGAGGGTGGCGGAAATAATGAAGGCCATCAGCTTGTAGCGCGTCACGCTTATGCCAACCGATTCGGCGGCGATGCGGTTGTCACGGACCGCCATGATGGCCCTGCCGCTGCGACTGTTCTGCAGATTCAAAACGATAAAAAGAGTAACCATGATCAGGATGAATCCCGATGCAAAGGTCGCCAGTTTTGGTATGCCGACCGCGCCCATGGGTCCATTCATAATGACCGTGCCGCGTTCTCCCAGATTGAGTGACTCGGCATTAACCATACTGATTCGAAACCCATTCTCACCGATGCCGACATAAAGGGTGTTGATAATATTTTTGATGATTTCGCCGAAAGCCAATGTAACGATGGCTAGGTAATCGCCGCGCAGACGCAGGGCGGGGACGCCGACCACCAAACCGGCAATGCCGGCAATAACCGCTCCCAGAACCATGGCAATGGCCAGTCGTAATGGGTTGGAAACCGATCCCTGAAGGATAATGGCCGCAATCACCCCGGTGAATGCGCCCAAGCTCATAAAACCGGCATGTCCGAGGCTGAGTTCACCGAGAATGCCAACAGTAAGATTTAACGAGACCGCCATCACAATGTAAACGCAAATCGGAACCAGTTGGCCACGAAAGGCGCTGCTTATATTGCCGCTGGCGGAGAGAAACCGGACAATCAAAAAAGCAAGGATGATCATACCATAAGTGATGAGGTTTTTGCGGGTGTCCTTTTTGAGTTTTAAGATTTTTTTCATGGACACACCCTACACTTTCTCGCTGATTTTTTTGCCCAGCAGGCCGGTGGGGCGAACAAGCAGGACGATGATCAGAACCGAAAAAACGATGGCATCGGACAGTTCGGTTGAAATATAGGCTTTGCCAAGGATTTCGATCACACCCAGCAAGATACCTCCAAGCATGGCGCCCGGGATGGAGCCGATTCCGCCGAAAACAGCTGCGGTAAAGGCTTTGATTCCAGGCATTGCACCCACTGTCGGCATCAGAAGGGGATAAGCCGAACAGAGCAGAACACCCGCCACCGCGGCAAGACCACTGCCGATGGCGAACGTAACGGATATGGTTTGGTTGACATCGATGCCCATGAGTTGAGCCGCTTCCTTGTCTTCGGAAACCGCCCGCATGGCCTTACCGATTTTTGAATAGCGAACGATCATTGTCAGTCCGTAAACGATCACAATGCAGGCGGCGATTGTGACCAATGTCACGCTGGAAATGATCAGCTGGCCGTCAAACAGGCGCAGTGAATCGAGGGATATAATTGAGGTGAAGCTTTTGGGATTGGAAGACCAGATCAGCAGGGCGATATTTTGCAAAAAATAACTGACGCCGATCGCCGTGATCAAAACCGCCAGTGATGTGGCATTGCGCAATGGTTTGTAAGCCAAACGTTCAATAATGATACCCAGCAAGGTACAAACCGCCATGGCCAGAACAACGGAAGCCAAAGGCGACCAGCCTATGTAGGCGGTAGCCATAAACGACATATAAGCGCCCACCATGATCACATCACCGTGGGCGAAGTTCAGCATCTTGGCTATACCGTAAACCATCGTGTAACCGAGAGCGATTATGGCATAGATGCTGCCCAAGCTGATGCCGCTGATCAGGTAGGAGAGAAAACCCATAACAGAACCTCATTCCTTGCCGGAAGAAAGAGGGAAGCCGGTTCTCGCAGCACCCCTCTTTCTTCGGCTAAGCATACAAAGGACGATTGGCGGCCTTATTGCATACCCACATAAACACCATTTTCGATAACCATGCCTTTAGGCGCCTTGGATACCTCGCCGCTGGTCGACCAAGTCATGTTCTCGCCGGTCAAGCCATCCACGCTGAAATCGGAAGAGGTGAAGACCTTGATCAGTTTTTCACAGATATCGGCAGCCGACATGTCACCCTTGATACCGGCTTTTTTGCTGGCCTCATAGATGGCATAGACGACGTCATATCCGTCGGCGGCGAACTGGTTGGGGATTTCGCCAAAACGCTCTTGGTATTTTTGGACAAAAGCAACGGTCTTTTCATCACTGGCGTCCGGCGCGAAGGGGGTCAGCAGCATCACGCCTTCAGCCAGGTCTGTATTGAAGTTTTCCATGGTCAGGATACCGTCCATGCCGTCCACGCCGAAAAACTTCGGTGTGTAACCCATTGCGTCGGCCTGAGTCAGAATCAGGGAAGCCGGCTGATAGTAAATCGGCAGGAAAACCAGATCGGCGTCGGCATTGCGAGCTTCGGAAAGTTGAACGCTGAAATCCGTAGCCGTATCATCCGTGAATGTGGTGACGCTGACGATGGCAAAATTTTTGTCATTGGCTTCGCTGGCGAATTTTTCATAAATTCCCGTTGAGTAGGCGTCGGCATTGTTGTAAATAACGGCGATTTTGGTGCCGAGGACGGCATCGGCGATATATTGCGCGGATGCGATCCCCTGGTTGGGGTCGGTAAAGCACAATTGGAAAATGTTATCTTTTCCTTCCACAACTTTGGGCGAAGAGGCTGAGGGGGTGAGAGTAAAAATTCGGTCGTTGTAAGCTTCGGCCGAAACCGCGATGCCGGGCGTTGTGGTGACGGTTCCGCATAAAACCTGCATGCCCCAGTCTTTGAGAGTATTGTAGGCGTTGACCGATTTTTCGGCATCATGCTCGTCGTCTTGGAAATTCAGCTCAAATTGCAGACCGCCGAGGGCATTGATTTCCTCGACAGCCAGCTTGGCTGCATTGGCAACCGAGGTGCCATAGGTGGCAGCGCCTCCGGTCAAAGGCCCAATACCGCCGATTTTGATCGCGGTGGATTGTTGCGTCGACGTTCCGCATCCGGCAAGGACCGCCAGACTCATAACCAGCGTCAGAGCTATACAAAAGATACGGTGCTTCTTCATAAATCTGTTTCTCCTTTTAAATTTAAGTCGTGTAGATTCAATGGAAATTTGGTGCGATATGCGAATTACTATACTGGGTTATGCATAAATTGTCAATTTAATTACTCTGTTTTCGGCGCATAAAGCTGAAAAACGTTAGGTTTTAGCGTTTAATCTTACTTATTGATCTGCTATGATAGGCGTGATCATTATATTGACATATCAACCGGAAAGCGAAAGTCCGGCAGAAGGAGATCGGCAGGAGCAAGACATGAGCATCAAAAGTATATTTGACTGGATTTATCGATTGATCAAGGGCATGTTTATCGGCACCGGCGCCATCCTGCCCGGCGTGAGCGGCGGTGCGTTGGCTGCGGTCTTTGGCTTGTACGAACGGATCATCGCTTTTTTATCGAACCCACGCCGGGATTTCTGGCGCAATGTGCTTTTTTTTGTACCGGTCGCGCTCGGCGCTTTGTTGGGTATGGTGGCTTTGTCGCATCCGCTTAATTACTTTTTAAACACGGCCAGAATCCAGGTTCTGTGGTGTTTTGTCGGATGTATCGCTGGTACATTGCCGGCCTTGTATCGTGAAGCAGGCAAAGAGGGGCGGCAAAAACGGCATCTTTTGATTACGGTTTGCACCACGATTCTGGGGTTCGGATTGTTGTTGACGGCGCAAAATCACCTGAATGTCCACTTATCTCCCAATTTTGCCATTTGGATTTTGGCCGGTGCTATTTTTGCTTTGGGCATGATTGTTCCGGGTCTCAGCCCATCAAATTTTTTGATGTATCTCAACCTGTATGAACCAATGACCGCAGGCATAGCCGGATTGGATCTCAAGGTTATCCTTCCTCTCGGTCTCGGGGCTGTTATCTGCGTTTTGCTTTTTGCCCGACTGATGAGTCTGATTATGAAAAGAGCCTATGCCGGTGTTTTTCATTTTATTCTCGGCATTGTCATCGCCTCGACGGCGATCATTATTCCTCGGGACTATAGCAACGCCGACCTGAAAACATACCTGGTCAGCGGGGTGGTTTTTTTCGCCGGTTTTTTGGTTGGTCTGCTTATGAATTGGCTTGATCAAAAATACAAAGCGGACCAGTCAACCGATCAACCGATCAACGAAAAAGAGGCGGACTGATTTGGCAGGCTTTTGCTGGACGGTTGATGGCTCATTCGCTATAATTCATCGTAAAGTGAAGAGCTTTGATGTGGCGCATTGTTGCCAGCATCGGTCAGGTACGGCGCCGGAAAGGGTCCTTTATGAAAAAAATATGTGAAGCTCTGGCTGCGACCCCCTTATTTGATGGTCTCAACCATGATCTTTTCCATGATGTTTGTGTCAAAACCAGCATCCGCCTTGTCTGGAAAGGAGAGGTGCTGGCCAACGAGGGTGATCCATGCACAGGTATCGGCATCATTGTCGAGGGGCAGCTGGCTATGCAAAAGTACAGCAGCTCGGGTGATTTTGCCACCTTGGAGCTGCTCGGCGCCGGTGAAGTTTTCGGCGAATATCTTATTTTCGGCAGCCGTCATACTTACACCGTGACCATTGAAGCTGTCACCAACTCCAAAGTGGTTTTTATTTCCCGTGAAACGCTGACCGGACTTTTGTATCAGAATCCGAAGTTGATGCAGAATTTTCTTGCTATTTTGTCCGATCGGGTGCATGCCCAAAATCGCCGGTTATCCCTGCTTTCTCAGAAAAGCCTGCGACAGAAAATCGCCAGCTACCTCCTTGAGATGTTGCACGATCAGCTGGAAGAAGAAGGGCGATCCCCCAAAGATGTCAAACAGATTGTGTCAACGCAAGCCGTTGAGCTGCCGGTGTCCAAGGAGGTTGTCGCGCGGTTGCTGGCGATGCCCCGTCCGTCTTTTTCCCGCGAGTTGATCAACATGGAGCGGGAGGGACTGATCCGGGTCAGCGGCCGGGTTATCTGGCTTTTGGATCCGGATGGCCTCGAACGTGGCGTTATTGAGGGTTTTCGGTCTTAACTTCACGTTGTCGGCGTGTTTGTGCTTTTTTAACGTTGGTACCTATGATAAACTGGCTCTGGGAGGAATAAGCCCTGTGACCCTGAATGTGAACTTGAATAACGGTGATATTCTTCACGAACTGGGACAGTTTTTTTCAGATATGTTCCAGAATTTAAAAAGCGGACTTTTATTTTTCGGCGGACCGCTGGATATTGTTGTCGCTGTTCTGGATGTGCTGGCCACCACGCTGGTTGTTTTTTATATCTTGAAAATTCTCAGGGATTCACGAGCCTGGCAGCTCCTGAAGGGCGTCTTCCTGATCGTTGCTTTTGCTGTCATCTGCAGTCTGGCCGGATTGACGACGGTTGGTTTTATTTTCAACAACACGATATCGGTCTTGGCCATTGCCTTTGTTATTATTTTTCAGCCGGAGCTGCGACGGGCGTTGGAAACCTTCGGCCGCAACAGCTTTAATGTGCTTTCTTCGGCTATTTCGCAGGAAGAAGGCTATCGGTCGCCGGGTTTGGTTCATAACCTGATTGAATCCATTGTTCGCGCCTGTGAAAAAATGGCCGAAACCCGGACCGGCGCCCTGATTATTTTGGAACGGCAAACCCGGTTGAGCGATCTGATGGAACAGGAAAATGTCGTTTCTCTCGATGCCGCGGTTTCCGCGACCATGTTGCTGCAGATTTTTTATAAAGGCTCACCCTTGCATGACGGCGCTGTTCTGATTCGAAACGGCCGTGTGCTGGCAGCCCGGATTCACGTTCCCTTGTCGGATAATTATCATTTGCGCAAAGATTATGGTACGCGGCACCGGGCGGCGGTCGGCGCCAGTGAAATGGGTGATGCCATTGCCATTGTTGTCTCCGAAGAACGAGGCTGCATCAGTCTGGCGGTCGAGGGAAGATTGTACACTCTGGATAATGCCGATGCCTTGCGCACACTGCTGCACAAGCTGCTGGGAGCGACTCGCTCGGGTGTCCGCTTAAGTTCGATCGGCAACCTTTTTCGCGGAGGCATCCGCCAGTCTCGCCGCGATGGAGAAAAGACCGAGCCGCAGATCGAACCGGCTGTCACTAGGAGAGGTAAACCTCGTGACCCCAATCGGATGAGTACGCGCCAGCGTGTCGTGCTGCTGATTACATCACTGGCCATCGCTGTTGGTCTTTGGCTTTATGTCCAGGTTACGGTCAATCCGGTCAGCACACGAACCTTTGTGGTCTCCCTGACATCAATTAATCTTGAAGTTGCCGAAGCCAATGGTTATGAAATGCAAATTCCACTGCGCAATGTCCAGGTTTCCATTCAAGGGCGTCAGCGAACCATCTCGGATCTGAATGCAAACGATATTCTGGCCTATATTGATCTTGCGCAAATTGAACAGCCCGGCATTGCCCGGCTGGATGTTCAAATCGATACGAAGGGCTTGCTCTATATGGAGCCGACCTTTATCTCGCCGGCCCAGATTGCGGTGACGGTTTGGAAGAAGGACGGAACCGATGCCCAATAAACATGATGTTTTGCTTTAATAAACAGAGGAGTTTTTTATGCCAAGATTATTTGGAACAGATGGTGTGCGTGGCATCGCCAATAAAGAATTGACGCCGGATCTTGCCTTTCAACTCGGTCGGGCCGGAGCCATTGTTCTGGCCGGCGAATGCAGCCACAAGCCGGTTATTCTGGTCGGCTCGGACACGCGGATTTCCTGCGATATGTTGGAAGCAGCCTTGGTGGCGGGTATTTGCTCGGCCGGTGCGGATGCTTTGATCTGTGGCATCATACCCACGCCGGGTGTCGCCTATTTGACCCGCAAATATCAATGCGATGCCGGGGTGGTTATTTCGGCCTCGCACAATCTGTTTGAATATAATGGCATCAAATTTTTCAGCAGCCAAGGTTATAAGCTTCCGGATGCTACGGAGGATAAGATTCAGGACCTGATCGCCAATCCTGAGAATTATGATATCGAGTTGCCGGTCGGCGCCGGTATCGGTCGTCGGATCGAACGAAAAAATGCGGCCCGTGATTATGCCGAACATCTGAAACGGCGAATGAGCGTGGACTTAAGCGGATTCAAAATCGCGCTTGATTGTGCCAACGGTGCCTGCGCGCAGATCGCCCCCAGCCTGTTCAGGGATTTGGGCGCCGAGGTGGTTGCCATCGGCGTAGAGCCCGATGGCGTGAATATCAATGCCAATTGCGGCTCGACCCATCTTGAGCGCTTGAGCCGGTTGGTTTGCCGGGAAGGTTGTGATCTCGGCATTGCATTTGACGGGGATGCCGATCGAATGCTGGCCGTGGATGAAAAAGGCGTAGTGGCCGATGGAGATGTAATCATGGCTATCATTGCCATGGATATGAAATCCATGGGAAGGCTCAGGAAAGACACGATGGTTGCCACCGTAATGAGCAATATCGGATTGGGCATCATGGCTGCGGAAAACGAAATCCATCTGGTCAAAACCAAGGTTGGTGACCGCTATGTGCTGGAGGAAATGCTTCGTGGTGGCTTTTTAATCGGAGGAGAGCAATCGGGTCACATCATTTTGCTTGAAGAATCAACAACCGGTGACGGTCTGCTCAGCGCGCTACGATTGCTGCGCGCCCTCAAGTATCGAGGTGAACGGCTGAGCGAAGCACGTCGCGTCATGACGGTTCTTCCGCAGGTTTTGAAAAATGCCCGTGTTCCCAATGGTGTAAAAAAGAGAGTCATGACTGATCCGGATATTTTGGATGTCATCCAGCGTCTGGAGGAGCAATTGGCCGACCGCGGCAGAGTTCTGGTCCGAGCATCGGGAACCGAGCCTGTAATCCGCGTCATGGTTGAAGGCGAAAACATTGATCTGATCAACCAGATGGCGGACCAGCTCACCGAGCTGATTGTCAGCCGATACGGAATCTGAGCGCGTGTCGCGAATTTTTAATCATCGGGTGCTGTTGCATCGGATCAAGTGGAGGAAAAATGTCAAATCGAACGGCCAAAATTGCTGTCAGTATCCTGATGTTGATCGGCGTTGCGATCTTGGCGCTTGCTGCAACCGGAAATCTTAACATTGAGCCACAGGATTTGCCGGAACGTACAACTCGTGAATCGGCGGCAACACCAACACCAACGCCTCCGGCGGAATCTTCCACAACGGCGTCCTCGGTTGAGTGGCTACGGCTTTTACCTGATCTTGTCGAACCGCCTTACACCGGAGGTCTCCGCCGTTGGCCGTCCACATCCAGCCTGCCGGCGATTAGATCCACCGATCTGTCTGTTTATGAAGGTCGATCTCTTGCCGACAAGCCTCTGGCAGGAGTGACGGTTATCCTAGATGCCGGTCATGGCGGTCAGGACAGCGGTACGCTTTACCCAACCTCACCATCCAATCCGGTCATCGTGGAAAAAGATATCAATCTGGCGGTTGCGCTGAAGGCCGGAGACCGCCTGCGCGAACTTGGCGCCGATGTCGTGATGACTCGAGAAACCGATGAATGGTTGTCAATTTATAAGCGGATTGCCATTGCCGGCCAATATGCGGTCAATCACTTTATCGATGAGCTGCCATCCTATGGATACAAAAGCGAGGCAATAGAAAATCTCGTGCCTCTGTTAAAGGACATCTTCGACATTAATAGTGATCTTGTGTCCGACGGCGGTCGAGGATTTCTCTACGGTTATGGTTCCCGTCCGGAGGCTCGATTGCTTTTTGACATTCAGGCTCAGTATCCGGAGGTTCTCTTTATATCCCTTCACTGCAATGCTTATGTTGGTGACAGCCGAGTTCGCGGTCTCCAGGTCTATTATCAAACCAATGAAGGCAATTACAAAGCCGCGACCAGAGGAGCCGAAAATCCGGCCGAGACACCCCCGGTTTACACGGGAATGGATGATGCCGGCCGATTGAGGCTTGCCACCGCCCTGCGCGAAAGGATATTGAAACAGCTTCCCGCTCTTAAATTTAACGGTCATTCCGATCTGCTGATTGCCGATTATGCTGTTTTGCGCAACATCAATCTGGTCAGCGTATTGGTGGAAATGGGCTTTGTCACCTCTCCTCATGACCGCGAAATTCTGTTGTCCAATGAAAGTCAGGAAAAGATAGCCGTCGGCATAGCCGAAGCCGTTTACCAGTATTACTGCCGCTGACGCCTGATATAATAATCAGTCCAATTCCAGCGAAATCAGCGGTGTACGGGTGTAGCGGACGATTTCATCTAACCTCGGTTGCATCATGATGTTGGTGAAAGTATAGGCAACACCGGATTTTTGCGCGCGGCCGGTTCGGCCGATCCGGTGTGTATAATGTTCATTTTCCAGCGGGATCTCATAATTGAAAACCGCGTCAACTCCGTCGATGTCCAATCCTCGCGAAGCCACATCGGTCGCGACCAGAATGAGCAGCTTGCCCTTGCGAAAGTTATTCAACACTTTTTCCCGAATATTTTGGCGAATGTCGCCATGAATGCGATCGGCCTTGAGACCGGCCGCTTTCATTTGCTTGCAAACCGATTGCACCATTTGTTTTGTGTTGCAGAAAACGAGGACTTTTTTGTAGCCGTTTTTTTCGATTAACTTGCGGATGACCCGAATTCTTGCGTTGCCGTGGACGTTGATGCTGTATTGCGTAATGTCGGGTTTGTTGAGTTCATCCTCCAAAACCGTGATTTCAACCGGGGCGCGCTGGTAGATCCAGGAAATATCCATGACCGAGCGCGACATGGTGGCTGAGAACATGGCGATTTGAGCGATTTTTGGCATTTGGTCGAGAATACGACGAACATCCCTGACAAAGCCCATATCCAACATGCGATCGGCTTCATCGAGCACGACCGTGTGCACATTGGCAAGGCGAATAGATCGGCGGCGCATGTGGTCGGTCAAACGGCCCGGGGTGGCAACGATGATCTGCGGCTTGGACTTTAATTCCTCCAGCTGGCGATCGATCCGCTGTCCGCCGTAGATTGAGGAAATTCGGATATCCGATCGAAAAATTGCCAGATCCCGCAGGTCTTGAGTGATTTGCAACGCCAGTTCACGGGTCGGACTGAGAATCAAGGCCTGAATCCCTTGGTCGCCCGGTTCGATATGCTCAATAATGGGAATGCCGAAGGCGCAGGTTTTACCGGTTCCGGTCGGTGCTTTGGCAATGATATCGTGCCAGTCGAGCATGGGCGGAATGGTCTGTATTTGGACGGAAGTGGGGGTGGTGAACCCCATCCTGATGACCGCATCCATGGTTTTCGGCTGCAGATTCATCGATGCAAATGTTTTTTCTGTGGTCATTTCATTTCCTTGTGCATCTGAACTATCACACCTCATCTTAGCACAGGACCAATAATCGAACAACAAAGACGAAAAGTGGCAATTCCATGATCATATGATCTATGCTAGAATGGATTGTATTGCAATAATTGGAGTGCAAGATGGGAACTGAACCGCAACAGCCTTTGTGGAGTCGCAATTTTATTTTCATCTGTTTGATCGGATTGCTGGTTTCGGTCGGAATGCAGGTCCTCAATTCAACCATGACTTTGTATGCTGACAGTCTGGGTGCCAGCGCTACTTTCAGTGGTGTGATGGGAACATTGTTTGCTATATTTGCCGGCATCTTTCGAATGATCAGCGGTCGTGTTTCCGATGTGCGCGGCCGACGGCCGACCATGATGATCGGTGCTGTTGTTTTTTCCCTCAGCCTCTTGGCTTTCGGTATGTTTGCCGTTCTGCCTGCCCTGCTCGTTTTCCGTTCAATCCAAGCTGTTGGCTTTTCAGCCATTTCAACCGCATCCGCAACCGCCGCCGCCGATGTCACACCACGCAAACGGCTGGGGGAGGGATTGGGTTTTTTTAGCTTGGGACAATCACTGGCGATGGCGATCGGTCCGGCTTTCGGACTTGCCTTTGCCGGCAGGGGAGAGTTTAAAACCCTTTATCTTATCACGGCCGGATTGGTTGCCTTTTGTTTTTTGATTGCCCTTTCATTGAATTACGAGAAAAAAACAACGCGTGCTCGACCGGACATAGCTGAGCAAAAAGGCAAGCCGGATGGATTTAAACAGCGGGGAATTTGGATTTTTCTGGACAAAAATGCTCTGCCCGCTTCTCTGACTTACATGTTGGTTTGTTTGGCTTCCGGGGGCATAGTCACTTTTTTGCCGTTATACGCCAAGGGAAAAGGGTTTACCCACATATCCATCTTTTTTCTGCTTCAGGCAACGGCGATGTTTCTGACTCGGTTGCTTACCGGCCGCATATTTGATCGGAAAGGACCGATACGCGTTCTTATTCCGGCTTTAATCTGTGCCTCAATTGCTTTTATTATGATTCTGTCGGCTCAAAACGAAGCGGTTTTTCTGATGGCGGGTTTTTTCTACGGTCTGGCATTTGGAACCCTGCAGCCGGTCTATAATGCGCTGGCTATGCAGCGAGCCCCGTTTCACCGTCGCGGAGCGATCAGCGCCACCTTTAATCTTAGCGTCGACCTAGGTATTGGTGCCGGTGCTGCCATATGGGGCATCATCATCGATCGATCGGGATTTTCCCCGATGTTCATCGGATCGGTCGGTCTGATGCTGTTGACCGCGTTGTCCAGTGTTGTTCTTTTTTCCAAGGTAGGCAGAAAGCAGATCTCGTGACCATCTTGAGCGACAGGTTTGAATACGGAGGCAATATATCATGAGTGGAATTTTCGGGGTTGTGGGCAAACAGGACTGTGTTCTCGATGTTTTTTTTGGTACGGATTATCACTCGCACCTTGGTACCAGTCGAGGCGGTCTGACATTTTTAAATGAAAAAGGCTTCAATCGAGCGATCCATAACATTGAGAACTCTCCTTTCCGAACCAAATTTGAGCGGGATATCGGCCAGATGAAAGGACAGATGGGCATCGGCTGCATTTCGGATATGGAGCCGCAACCGCTGATCGTCAAATCCCGACACGGCAGCTATGCGATCTCGACGGCCGGCCGTATCAACAATAGCCGACAGCTGGCCGACGAAATCTTGAGCAGTACCAGCGCACATTTTCTCGAAATGAGTGGCGGGGACGTCAATCCCACGGAGCTGGTCGCCACTTTGATCAATCAATGTGACTCCATTCCCGAAGGCATTCGACTGGTTCAGGAGCGAATCGATGGATCCATGACCCTATTGATTCTGACCCGGGAGGGTCTGTATGCGGCTCGTGACAAACTGGGGCGGACTCCCTTGGCGATTGGACGAAAAGAGGATGCTTTTTGCGCGTCTTTTGAGTCCTTTGCCTATCTCAATTTGGGCTATACGGACTATAAAGAACTGGGACCGGCTGAAATCGTCCATATTACGGCCGATGCTGTCGAAACGGTTTATCCCGCCCAAAAAGATATGAAAATTTGTGCTTTCCTTTGGATTTATTATGGATATCCGGCGTCTTCCTATGAAGGTAGAAACGTCGAGGAAGTTCGTTATCGTTGCGGTGAATTTCTGGCCAATCGTGATCGGGTGAGAGCCGATCTGGTTTCCGGAATCCCGGATTCCGGTGTCGCCCATGCCGTCGGTTATGCCAATCGTTCCGGCATTCCGTTTGCCCGGCCGTTCATTAAGTACACCCCGACCTGGCCACGCTCTTTCATGCCACAGGAACAAAACACGCGTAATCTGGTTGCTCGGATGAAAATTATACCGATTGATAAGCTGATTCGCGACAAAAAACTTCTCCTGATCGACGATTCAATCGTTAGAGGAACCCAATTGAGCGAGACAACGGAGTTTCTCTACCAATGCGGCGCCAAGGAGGTTCATATCCGCCCGGCCTGTCCGCCGATTATTTTTAAATGCCCTTACTTGAATTTTTCCCGCACCGGTTCAGCTCTGGATTTGATCACCCGAAGGATCATTAATGAGCTGGAAGAAATTGAGACCGAAGATCAATTGTATGAGTATGCCGATCCGGAAAACGAAAAATACCGCTGTATGTTGGCCGGGATCCGCAAGAAATTGAATTTCACTTCTTTGAAATATAATCGGCTGGACGACGTAATTGCCGCGATCGGTCTGGATCCGACGAAACTTTGCACATATTGCTGGAACGGCAAGAGCTGAGGTGTCACCTCCGCTTGCGTCGGGAATGTTTCGGTGTTTTTAATGATGAAAAGCGATGCGCCGAGCTGTCTCCGCTTATACCGGTGGTTTCCGGAAGAACGGCTTGATGTTCCATGGGAACCCATTTTTTCATCGGTTTAATAAAAGACGTCAAATAGATAACGCCGAGAAAAATACTCCAGTAAGGAAAACAGAGGACGCCTTTCCAGACCAGTCGGAGTTGTTCTCTGTTCAAGCGACCATCCATCAGCAAAACAAAAAGGGCCGCCAGCATACCCGCAATCTGGTTGATCAGTATTCCGGTGAGAATTCCCGTCAATGATCGTCGACCGCCCAACAGGTCCCACAGCGCCACCACGCTTAAAGCCAGCTGCAGCAGGCCCAAAGTGCAAGTGAAGGGAATAATCAGGGTCACGATAAAAATCGAGGCGTGCCCACCTTTATCCCGACGATATTTTTGCCACAATGCCGGCAGATAGAAGCGCCCGCAGGCGATATGTCCGCTAAACCAGCGGCGCAGCTGTCGCCATAACATCCGGAGTGTCGAAGGCAGTTCCGTGTAGCAATGAGCCTGATCACAGTACTGAACGCTGGAACCGGCCAAGACCGATTGAATGCTGAATTCACAATCTTCGACCAAGGTTCGAATGTCCCATCCGATCAGTCGCAGATGGTCGCAGGCAATGGTGCAGCCGGTTCCCATCATTGTGACCGAAAGACCCTTGTTGGCATGGGGAACATGCCATAACCGACTTTCGAAGGAGTAGATAATGCTCATGGCGGCACTGAAAACACTCTGGCCGGGATTAATGGCGATACGGTTGCCTTGGACGATTTTGGAACCTCGTCTCAGGTAGGATTCCACATAAAGGAAAAAATCCGGATCCAGTCTGGTATCGGCATCCAGAATGGATACTGCATCATAATCGGCATTCAGTAGTCCTTGGTCATAAAATGCCCAGTTTAGAGCGTGAGCTTTGGATTGTCCGCTCAAATCGTGGCGGACCAGAACGGTAAAACCGGCCTCGCGGGCGCGCTCGGCGGTTTGGTCGGTACAGTTGTCGGCAATAACGGTAAAGTCAATCAAGTGGCGCGGATAGTTGACCTGATTGAGATTTTCCCACAAACCGCTTATCAGCGCCTCTTCGTTGCGGCAGGGGATCAGGGTTAGAATTCGCAACCGAGGCTCTCCCTCCGGTAACTTGCGGCGAGGGCGAAAGGGCGCGCTTAAAAAGATCACGATAAAATACAAACCGGTCAATATAGAAGCGATGGGCAGAACCACTTGCGCGAAAATCAAAACGATCAAAGCCAAGCTGGGGTCAAGTGGCAAAAAAAAGGCAGGCATTACGAAATCCTTTCCTGATCGATATCTTTATGCCGGATAGTCGGCGTAGCCTCCAAAACAGGTCGGAGCAATCCGGACTTGTTCTCTTTCAATTATAACCATCTTTCTCAAATAAACAACCTTCACAAAGCCAGGTCGCATTCTGCCGGAGCCTGCTTTAATAATCAACAATCGGTTCGTTGACAAGCAAAATGAGCGAATGCTATTCTAACATCATTGAGTAAACGTTTTCAATTTTGCTGCGAGGAGTATTTTTATGGCACAGCACAAAAAAGTCAAGGTAGCCGTGATCGGTTGCGGAACCATCAGTAAAATCTATATGGAAAACCTGACCACCAAGTTCAGCATCGTGGATCTGGTCGGCTGCTCGGATCTGATATCCGAACGTTCCGCGGCAAGGGCCGAAACCTTTGGCGTTAAACAGATGACCAATGATGAGATTTACGATGATCCCGAGATCGAGGTTGTCATGAATCTGACCTTCCCTGAAGCACATTACGAGGTCAGCAAAGAAGCGTTGATGGCCGGCAAGCATGTTTGCGTAGAAAAAATGATGACCGTAACCATGGCCGAAGCGACCGAGCTTTTCTGTCTTGCCCAAGAGAAAAACCTTCTCTTTGGGGTTGCGCCGGATACATTTCTCGGAGGCGGATGGCAGAGCGCTCGAAAATATGTCGATGACGGTCTGATCGGCCGACCGATCAGCATTGCGGCGGTCTGCACGACCAATTACAGCCCCAATACGCCGCTGTTCGATGTGGACCCGGATTATTTCTTTTTTCCGCTTCATCCCGGTGGCGGCGTTCCTTATGACCTTGGCGGCTACTATCTCCACAATATGATCAATCTCTTGGGTTCCGTCCGCCGTGTTTCCGGCTTTGGCGGGAACATCAACCCCGATCGTATGTACGACAACCCCCATCACCCCAAATACAAGGAACCATTCCGTGTCGAGACCGAAACCACGATTGCCGGGGCCCTTGAATTTGAAAACGGTTGCGTCGGAACCATTCTTTTTTCATCCGACTCCAGCTATTTTGATTCCTTCAGCATCCATGGCTCCGATGGTGTATTGGAGCTGTTTCATCCGAATTTTTACAGCGGCGATCTGATTCTGAAGCGCATCGAATCAGAACCGGCGCCCAAATTCGCGCCACCGAGCCCGCCGATCTCTCAAGGCCCCTTCGTGCGCGGTGTGATGTCCGAGTATAAGCTCCCCATGCTGCACGGCTATCTGGAGAACAACCGGGGCATCGGTTTGGCTGATTTGGCGTATGCGTTACGCAACAATCGCAAGCCGCGCGTGGATGCAGAGCTGGGCTACCATGCTTTTGAAATTATCCATGGAATCAATGAAAGCTGTCGTACAGGCCAAGTTTACGAAATGACCAGCCGCTGCGAACGTCCGCGGATGATTGCGCCGGCGGCGCTTGTGGCAACCGCCCAAGAACATATGTTGGACGATTAAACCGGCGAGGGAATTAACTGTATGACAGAGACGGGAACCGGAAAAAAATTATGGCCGTTATTCTTGATTTTCATGAAAGCCGGAACATTCACCTTTGCCGGCGGTTTGGCCATGCTGCCGCTGATCGAGGAGGACGTTGTCAAGAAGTACAAACTGTTGCCCCGTGAAGATTTTCTGGAATTTGCCACCCTGGCACAGACCTTGCCCGGGGTGATCGCGGTCAATTGCGCCTCCTTTGTCGGTAAAAAAACCGCCGGGTTCATTGGTATGGTGGTTGCGGTGATCGGCGCGACCCTGTCGGCCTTTGTCCTGATGCTTCTGGCAACCATCCTTTTGCAGATCATTCCGATGGAAGGCGCGATTGTCGGTGCCTTCAAGGGAATACGGGCGGCATCGGCCGCGCTGATTCTGTCGGCGGCTTTTACCCTCGGAAAATTCAACATCAAGAGTCCCTTTTCCATTGGCGTGATGTTGGTGGCATTTGTTCTGGTTTTATTTTTCAATGTCAATATCCTGCTGGTGATCGTTGGTGCCGGTCTGCTGGGGTATCTTTGGCATCGATTTGTTGTTAAGCCCGGAGGTAAGACCGAGAAATGACCTTGCTGTTGGAATGCCTCAAGCTCTTTTTTACTTTTTTTAAAATCGGCGTTGTCGGATTTGGCGGCGGCTATGCCATGTTGTCCATGATCATGGTGGAATCCATGAAATATTCGATCACGCTGGATCAACTGGCCGACCTTAATGCTCTGGACATGATTATTCCCGGCCCGATCGCCATCAATGCCGCTACATATGTCGGTTATCTTCATGCCGGCCTGGTTGGTTCGATTGCCGCCACATTAGGCATTATTGCTCCTTCGCTGATCATCGTGTCCTTGGTTTTACATTTTATTGAGCGCTACCGCAACAGCCGTATCATGAATAGTGTTCTTGAGGGAATCAAGCCTGCTGCGGTCGGTCTGATCGCCGCGGCAGCGCTGACCATCGCCTCCGGCATCCTGTTGTTTAGCGGTGTCGGTTGGGCCAATATCTTCGTGGATCCCCTAGGTACGATTTCATTTTTTCTGCTGGCTGTTTTTCTCATCACGGTGGTTGCCAACATTGCCTTTCGTGTCAACCCGATCCTGCTGACCATCCTTGCCGGTGTGGCGGGAGCCCTTTTTTATCGATAGTCGAAAATTCGTGATAAAAAAGCCGGGTGACAGGTTTCTCCCGTCACCCGGTTTGGATCTTTGACTTACTGTGTTGATGCTATCGGCCCAAGCACTTCCTCATCAATTCCTGATGCTTTCGCACATATTCGATTTCATCGCACCAACCGGCGTCATTCATGCGACGATTGCCCTCGAATTCACTGCAGATATACCCTTTGTAACCGCCGTCAACCAGCGCTTGCATGACTTTAGGGTAATCGATATTGTCCACCTGGCCGGTTTCGTCAATGTCATAGAACTTGCCGTGGATGTAGACCAATTTGGATGCATAGTCCCGCAGTACATCATAGGATGCCGGCATGCTGCTCCGGCGACGGGTGTGGAAAGCCAAAAATTGACGATCGACTTCATTGGGTTTCATCTTTTCGATGGTTGGCTCGATATCATCATAAACAAAAGGTCGACCATTGAAATAAGCCTCCCGCTGACTGTCACGGAAGAAGTTAAGGAGTTCGGCGGTTCCGCCCCTACGGGTGTACATACCGATATCGGCACTGCTGACACAATATTCGTAGCTGCTAAAATCGGCCTGCAGGCCAACGAAAGGCAAGCCGAGGCGTTCAGCCGCCTCCAGATAAGGCTCGTGACAGGGATCATCAATTGTGGTCGGAGCATGACATTCCAGTGCCATCATCACGTTGTACTCGGCGCAGACCGGAAGCAGGCGCTCGGCGATTTCGGCATTGACCAGATGATAGTCCCGATTGAAGAAATTAACACTGCCCAGATGCTCTTCATGCAAAAGGCGAATGGCGGATGCTCCAAGTTTAGCTGCGGCTTTGATGTAAAGAACACTGCGCTCAAAGAGCTCATCATCCGTCAGATTACGGTTTTTCCACATCCGGGTGTCGGAAAAATGATCCACACAGACACATTCAAGGTTGTAGCGAATTTTGATTCCATTAAACCAATCAATAAATCGATCCGATATGTAGGGCCATTCGGGAATCATGGACTCGGGGAAAATTTCGAAACCTTCGGCGCCGGATCCCGCCACGGCAGCGATACAGCCCTCAAGGTCATGTTTCTTGAAATAATAATTGTCTTGGTAACTGTAAAGAGAAACCCCCAGTTTGATGTCATGGTCGGTTTTCATGTTGTTTCCTCCTCTCAGGCAAATGTCAGCACCTTTTCGCAGACATCGATCATGGTTGGTGTGTACGAACGGCGAGTCCCCAGTGTCAAACGAACGTGATGACGCCCCTGATCAATGCCACCGTCCTGTCGGACAACAACACGCAGTTTTTCTCCGAACAGCCAGTAAAAATCGGTCGGAAAATCATCCGTGAAGATGTCAGGATAATGATACTCTCGTCCTTGGTGCTGCAAATACATCGTATTGGGGTCAACAGGCTGTCCATCCACCTCCAGACTGATCTGATCCACGCAACAAAGGGGCAGACCTCGATAGTAGTTGATGGTCAGATTGACAGCATAACCGACTTTTTTACCATTTTCCCAGACACTACGACATCCTTCGTCGGTCAAAATATGTTTGTCGTACATACTAGATCACCTCAATTCTTAAATACGGATAACAAATTACGACCTGATACTATTTTAACCGAGATAGATATAAATTGAAAGAAAACAGCTCCCGATCAACGAAACCAGACCTTGGTGCAGAACAGAATAAACAAGGCCAATCCGCCAAACACAACCAACGCGATCAACAGATAAGAAACCAAGATTCCCCCGGCCGCCGCCAGCTTCTCACGACCGGTCAAGGTGATAGGATCCTTTTTATCAATTGATCTCCCGGAGTCAACGGCGACTTTAGGCCTGCGAAAAACAGCGCCCGGCACACCATCGATATCCATACTGGCAATGACGCGCCCGTCATCGATAAATTGTTGCTTATTTTTCTTGTCCGTTTTCATGTGGCTCATTGACCGTTTCGTTTTCGTCCTGCGGATAGAGGTGGCAGGCGACCGAATGTCCGGCCTCGTATTCCTTGAAAACCGGTGCCTTTTCCGCACAGATTTTCATCACGTTCGGACAGCGTGTCCGAAATTTGCAGCCGGAGGGCGGATTGACCGGACTGGGCATTTCTCCCGACAGGATAATCCGGTTCATCTTGACATCGGGGTCTGAGACCGGAACAGCCGACAGGAGTGATCGGGTGTACGGGTGCATGGGATTGGCGAAGACACTCTTTTTATCCCCCATCTCAACGATGTTGCCTAAATACATGACTCCGATGGTGTCGGAAATATGTTCAACAACCGACAGATCGTGGGAAATGAAAAGATAAGTATAACCAAATTGATCTTGCAGATCCATCATCAGGTTGATGATCTGAGCCTGAATCGAAACATCCAGAGCGCTGACCGGCTCATCGCAGATGATGAAGCGAGGGTTGAGGGCAACCGCCCGTGCGATACAGATCCGTTGCCGCTGACCACCGGAAAACTCATGGGGATAGCGATGGAAGTATTGCGGTTGCAGGCCGCAGTCACGCATGACCCTGGCAATATAGGATTTATATTGAGATTTGGGGACGATTTTGTGTTCACGAACCGCTTCGCCAATGATCTCGCCAACCGGCATACGGGGTGACAGGCTGGAGTAAGGATCCTGAAAAATCATCTGCATTTGGGGCCGCAATTTGCGCAAGGTCCGAGTCGACAGCTTGGCCAGGTTCTGACCGTCAAACAGCACCTGTCCGGCGGTGACGTCGTGCAGGCGCAGGATCGTGCGGCCGACCGTTGTTTTGCCACAGCCCGATTCACCGACCAAACCCATGGTGGTGCCACGCCGGATCGTAAAGGAAACATCGTCGACGGCCTTGACGAAAGACTTTTCCCTGCCCAATTCGAATTTGCGTACCGGATAATATTTTTTCAGGTTTTTGACGACCAAAATATCTTGGTTTTCCATATTATTATTTGTCCTACTCCTTTATCGCACCCAGATCACTCAAAACATCAACCTCTTTATCTTCATCGTAGAGATGACAGGCGGCGCTATGGGTGTCAGAAAAACAAATCAACTCAGGATAAGTTCCCTGACAGATAGGCGTGCGCTTCTCACAACGATTGTAGAAATAGCAATAATCCGGCATGTTGATGGGATTGGGAACCTGCCCGGGTATGCTGTACAAACGTTCGACACTTGTGGTAACACTGGGCTTGGAACGCATCAGGCCGACGGTGTACGGGTGTTTGGGCTGATGAAAGATCTCACGTACCGTACCCTGTTCCACAATTCGTCCGGCATACATGACGACGACCTGATCCGCCATCTCGGCAATGACACCCAGATCATGGGTGATCAACATGATGCTGCCGTTGATTTTATCCTTGATATCCCGCAGAAGATCAAGGATCTGCGCCTGAATGGTGACATCGAGGGCGGTGGTCGGCTCGTCGGCAATGATCAGGCGCGGATTACAGGAGAGTGCCATGGCGATCATGACGCGCTGCCGCATGCCGCCGGACAGTTCGTGCGGATAGCTGTTGTAAACTTTTTCCGGCAAAGCGATTCCAACCAAATTCAGCATTTCAATGGAACGAGCTTTGGCCGAGGCGGCATCTGTTCCCGGGACGTGCAGGAAGACCACCTCATCCATCTGCTCACCGATTCGGAAAACCGGATTGAGGCTGGTCATCGGCTCCTGAAAGATCATAGCAAGGTCCTTGCCGCGAATTTTGAGCATTTCGTTCCGGGGCATCTTGGTTATTTCATAGGCTTTGCCATCGGCGGTCTGGCAGCGGATACTGCCGGAAACGATCTGACCTTGCGGTGCCTGCACCAACTGCATCAAAGACAGGCTGGTCACCGATTTACCGCAGCCGGATTCGCCGACCACACCGACGATTTTACCTTGGGGAATATCGAACGAAACACCGTTAACCGCCTTGACCGTACCGACATCGGTGTAAAAATAAGTGTGCAGATCATCAAACTCCACAACATTGTTGGGATCTCTCATGGTGGTCAGATATTCCGACTCACTGACGTTACGCCGGGCTTTCTCACGCTCGAAACGGCGGATAATCCGGTTGTTTTCTCTGGCGATACGGCGTTCTTCCCGCAAGGTCAGATAC
>JAAYNF010000102.1 GCA_012520975.1 Clostridiaceae bacterium
GAAACTCGACGGCCTCCCGCATCCGGTCTTCGACCGGGCCAAGGGCCGGCGGCCCGACCCAGCAGGTGTCAAACCGTCCGCAACGATTTTGTTCGCAGCTCTGCCGCAGTTCCGGCACAAAAGGAATGTCTGCGGTATCGATCACAGCCGCTCGATCCGCGCCATGAGCCAGCGCAAGATCGATGAAGATCTGATATTTTTCTGCTGTAGTTTTCATTTTACGTCTCCGCAATTATTCTTTTGGGATAAGCATACTCTGCCGGGGTTATTTCTTATAGAATATTTTTGTCAATAATAGTGAATTTATATAGGGTTTTTCAAAACCGGTGACCGGGCCTGACGCTGTCACCCATTTTTATCCGGGCATTAACCGCGATTTTAACCGTCGTTGGATCGTCGCCGTCGATCTTTTCGTGCAGGCGCAACACAGCATAACGGCCCATGGCCTGACGCGGAACATGCATGGTGGTCAGTTTCGGAGATAAAACGGAGGAAAAGGGCATATCATCAAAACCGATTATCGACAGATCTTGCGGGATGGAAAAACCATGCTCCTGCAAGGCTCGAATGCAGGCGATGGCAATAATATCATTGTCGGCAAATATGGCCTTCGGCAGATCAGGTTTATCCGCCAGATAACGGTTCATGTCCCGATATGCTCCTTGGCTGGTGGATTCCACCGGTATGGAGACCACCCGGCTGGTCGGATCATCGGCCAACAAACGGCCGGTCGCCCGTAAAAAGCCCTCACGCCTTTCCCGAAAATTCATAATGTCGACACTGGAGCAAAGATGGCCGATCCGACGGTGTCCGGCGGCGAGTAAGTATGAAGTGGCCGTCATCGCGGCTTGAACGTTATTAATGACGACACAGTCAAAACCGGCTGCCTCAACATTATTGTCCAGCACAACCAGTGGTGTCTGAATGGCCGTGAGCAACGAGATATCTTCCTCGGTCATTTCGGTGGCTAAGAGGATCACACCGGCGCAATCGGTTGAATTGATTGACCGGAGCTGTTCATCGTGATTCTGGCCGGCATAAAAGTAGGATAGTTGAACTCGATAGGCAAGCGTGGCGGCGGCAACGGTGACATTTTCGATCAGCTCGGCAAAGAAAGGTGTATCGCCAACGACCAAACCGTGTTTTTTGAAAATAACCAGATTAAGATAGCGGACCGGTACCCGGGTCTGCCGAGTTGCTTCTTGCCAGCCCGCTTCCGCCGCCGCGGCAAGAATCCGCTCTCGTGTTTGCCGACTGATGCCCGGCCGGCCATTCATAGCCAGCGAGACCGCGGAGGGTGATACATTTAGTTGCCGGGCCAATTCTTTCGCGCTGATTCGCATAGTGCTCTCCTGATCCTTTTTCCTTTTAAAACAAGGGTAGCAGGCCGTTTTTTTACTGTCAAGATTTAGATAAATATTTAGTAAATAATTTAGGGTATTTTTAGTATTTTTGCCAGATTTCCGCACCCTTTTTTGTATGCCTTGGCTAAATAGGCCCTCTTGTCTTATTCAAAAAAGAGATTGTCGCCACCGCCCATTGAACAGGAAACTAAATGTAGATAAAATTTAGTTAAATCGGAAAATGGGGGGAGCGTCTCCATGAATATTCGGAAATTAGAAAAAAAGGCCGGTCAGCTTCGACTGGATGTACTGGATATGGTCTTTAACAGCAAGGCCGGTCATATCGGCGGCAGTTTCTCCGGGATGGACATTCTGGTTGCCCTTTATTACTACCTTATGGACGTCGGAAAAATTTTGCGTTCGGATCCGGATCGCGACCGTTTTGTGCTCAGCAAAGGCCATTGTGCCGAAGCGCTCTATGCCGTGCTGGCTGATCAGGGATTTTTCACTAAAGATGAGCTTAGGACCTTCACGCATTTCGGAACCCGGCTGGCCGAGCACCCGACTAGGGACATTCCGGGCATTGAGATAGCCACCGGCGCTCTGGGCCACGGTTTGTCGGTCGGCATCGGAATGGCGCTGTTCCTGCGAGCTGACCGGGTGCCGGCTCATGTATATGTGTTGATGGGGGATGGTGAGCAGGCCGAGGGTTCCGTTTGGGAAGCCGCCATGGCCGCGGCAAAATTCGGGTTGGCCAATCTGACCGCGATCATCGACCGTAACCGTCTGCAGATCAGCGGTTGCACTGAAGATGTCATGCCTGTCGGCAATCTTGAGGAAAAATATCGTGCGTTCGGCTGGCAGGCTCTGGTTTGCGATGGTCATGATTTTTCCCAATTGATTCCGGCACTCGCCACACGCGTTCCTGATCGGCCCGTTGTCGTGATTGCTGAAACCATCAAGGGGCGCGGCTCAAAGGTAATGGAGAATATTGCCGAATGGCATCATCAGATTCCAACCGCAACCGAATATCAAACAATCAAAGCCGATCTGGAAAAAATGATCCAAGAGGTGTCGCCATGAGCAAGGTTTCTTGTCGTAAAGCCTTTTCGGCCCGTCTGACCGAATTAGCGCGGGAAGATCAGTCGATTTTCGTTTTGGCAACCGATTCGCGAGGCAGCGTAACCATTGGCGGTTTTGCCGCGGAGCACCCCGATCGGTTTATTGAGTGCGGCATCGCCGAACAAAATGCAGTAGCCATCGCAGCCGGATTGGCCAAAAGCGGGAAAACGGTCTTTGTGACCGGTCCGGCCTGTTTTCTGGCGGCCCGGGCCTTTGAACAGGTTAAAATCGATGTCGCCTATAATAAAACAAACGTCAAAGTTATCGGTGTCAGCTCCGGCGTCAGCTACGGCCCCCTTGGCGGCACACACACTTCAACCCACGATTATGCCGGCATGCGTGCCTTGCCCAACCTCACTGTGCTGGCCCCTTCGGATAATGTTCAAGCGGCATCCTTAACTGAGTATCTGGTCCGAACAAACGGCCCGGCCTATATGCGTATGGGCCGGGGCGATGTCGAGGGAATTTATCGTGACGGCGAGCAATTTAACGTTGGAGTGGCCAAGGAGGTCAACAAAGGATCGGATATAACCATCATCGCTTGCGGCGAAACGGTCTGGCATGCTTTACAGGCCGCCGGAAAATTGGAGAAAGACGCTATTTCGGCCCGTGTGCTCGACATGTTTACAATTAAACCCCTCGATGAGGCCGCGGTTCGACAGGCCGCTCGCGAAACCCGGGCCATCATCACCCTCGAGGAACACAGCCTGTTCGGCGGCTTGGGCGAAGCCGTCGCGCACATTGTGGTTACGTCGGCTACACCGGTACCCATGCGCATCATTGGTTTTCCGGATGAAGAATTGCTGGTCGGTAGATCTGCTGAATTGTTTGCTCATTATGGCCTTTCGGCCGACAATGTAGTTGCAGCAGCCAAAGACCTGCTTGAGGTGTAAATATAAATATGAATATTCTGGCTATCGATCAAAGCACAGCCGGAACCAAAGCCATCATTTTCACTGCCGATGGCCAGATGGTCGCCCGCAAAGATGTAGCACACCGTCAAATCACCGATCATCGCGGCCGGGTTGAGCATGATCCGTTGGAAATCTGGCACAATACTCTGACCGCCGCCCGTCAAGTGATGGAGACTGTCAACATCCCGTCAACACAAATTGCCGCCATCGCCATTACCAATCAGCGGGAAACCGCGGTCTGCTGGGATCGCCGTACCGGGCAACCGCTTGCTCATGCCATTGTCTGGCAATGTGGGCGGGCGGCGGAAATTACAGAGAAATTGATCAGCCAAGGCGCGGCGGCTTGGGTTCGGGAACGAACCGGACTTCTTTTGTCGCCTTATTTTTCCGCGGCAAAATTTGCTTGGATAGTGCAAAATATTCCGGAGGCCGGGGATCTGTTGGCAGCCGGCCACCTTTGCTGTGGCACGATTGATGCTTGGCTTCTTTATAAAATGACTTGTGGTCAGGCTTTTAAAACTGATTTTTCGAATGCTTCCCGGACACAGCTTCTCAATCTGGACACATTGACCTGGGATGATGAGATGCTGGCGTTGTTTGGTCTCAACCGGACGGCCATGCCGGAAGTCGGTATGAGTGACCGCTTATTTGGCGAGACCACGCTGGACGGACTTTTTAGCCGGCCGGTTCCGATCCGTGCCATGATCGGCGATAGTCATGCGGCTCTGTTCGCCAACAACTGTCTTTCACCCTATACGGCCAAAGCCACATTCGGTACCGGAACTTCCGTGATGATGAATGTCGGTCATAACCGCCGACCACCGCAAGATGAAAGCATCGTTGAATCGATTGCTTGGGGGATCAATAACCGGGTCTCATATGTGCTGGAAGGTAATATCAATTACTCCGGCGCCATCATCCACTGGCTGGTCAATGACATTCACCTTATCGATCATGCCGGGCAATCCGGCGAGTTGGCGGCTGCGGTTGACAGCACACACGGTGTTTATCTGGTACCGGCTTTCTCCGGCCTTGGCGCACCCTACTGGGATCACGATGCCCGGGCGGCTTTTGTCGGCATGAGTCGGGGAACCCGGCGTGAACATTTGGTACGGGCGGCCGAAGAAGCCATCGCCTACCAGATTGCCGATGTTGTCGACGCCTTGAATGCCAGTTGCCCGCAGCCTCTGGCTTTATTATCGGTCGATGGCGGCGCCACTCGTGACGCCTTCCTGATGCAATTTGTCGCCGACATCATCAATGTGCCCATTCAAATCGCAGCCATCGAAGAGTTGTCGGCTGCCGGCGCGGCGTATGTTGCCCTTCTGGCAGCCGGATTTTCAATCCGGGACCGGCTTCTGGCTAAGCCCCGCACCGCACCGCTGCGGCCCGATTTGGACCCGAAAAAGCGTGCCGAACTCCGTCTTGGTTGGAAAAATGCTCTCAAGATGGTTACCGTAAAACCGCAGGAGGAATAAGAAATGATCAAACAGACATTTGGTGTTATCGTCACCACACGAGGGTTTTTCCCTTCCCATTTGGTCCAAACCGCCCGGAATCAGATCACTGCGTTGCTGCATCGCCTAGGCTATGATTATGTCATGGTTGGCGAAAATGACACGCAGTACGGTGCCATTGTTTCATACGAAGAAGCCGGAGCTTGCGCGAATCTTTTTCAAAATAACCGCACACGGATTTCCGGCATCATTGTTATTTTGCCAAATTTCGGCGAAGAGCTGGGCGTGGTCGAAGCCCTTGATCTGGCCGACCTTCAGGTTCCGGTTCTGATTCAAGCTTGTGATGATGATTTTGACAAGCTGAATATGGCCAATCGTCGGGATGCCTTTTGCGGCAAAATATCCCTGTGCAACAATCTCAGGCAACGTGGTATTGCCTATAGCCTGACCACAACGCACACATGCCCAATCGAAAGTGACGCCTTCGCGGCGGATGTAGAGCGGTTTGCCGCGATTTGCCGAGTTGTTACCGGCATCAAGGGCTCGCGGATCGCTATGCTCGGCGCGCGACCCGGCGCTTTCGGCACCGTACGATTTTCCGAAAAAATCCTGCAGCATCACAAAATCTCAGTGCAAACCGTTGATTTTTCTGAGATCATCTTTTCGGCGCTCAATTATCCCGATCAAGATAAAATTGCAACCAAAATCGAGGAAATCCGTGCTTACGGCAAAGTTGCCGACTGGATCGACGACCGGCTGCTCGCCAAGCAGGCGCGCCTCTGTTTGGCCATTGAGGAGAAGGTTGACGCTCTGGCCTGTCAGGCTTCCACCGTCCAGTGTTGGGACAGCGTCCAAAACAATTACGGCTGTGCCACCTGTCTGGCCATGAGTATGATGAGCGAGGCCGGCAAGCCTTCGGCCTGTGAAAGTGATGTCACCGGCGCCGTTTCCATGTTGGCCGCCCAGCTGGCTGCCAATGCCGCTCCGGCATTATTAGACTGGAATAACAATCTTCGTGATGACAGAGACTGCTGCATCGCCCTGCATTGCTCAAATTTCCCGAAAAGTTTCTTTGCCGCCGATATTGAAATCGAGGCGCTGGATGTTTTGGGCAGTACATTGGGCAAGGAAAATTGCTTTGGTGCCGTCAAGGGCCAGGTCGCCGCCGGTGATTTTACTTTTTTCCGCGTGACCACAGATGATACTGCCGGGCGACTGCGTGCTTACGTCGGCGAAGGCCGGTTCCAACCCGAGCCCCTGCCGACCAAGGGCGGTTTGGCCAGTGTGCGTGTCGAGCGGCTTCAAGAATTGCTGCAATACATCTGCAACAACGGCTTTGAACATCATGTCTGTTTTGTTCGCGGCAGGGTGGCTGATGTTTTGGATGAAGCTTTTCGCTTATATCTGGGAGCCGATGTTTACCGTCACAAATGATGGTGAGAAAAGGAGAAACGAACAAGATGAACGTATGTAAATATGATCGCTTTGAACTTGAACTTAACGGGCCTAAAACCGGCAACCCGTTTGTTGATGTTGCGCTGAAAGCTTCTTTTACCAATGGGAACGATACTTTCCGGATTGATGGTTTTTACGATGGCGACGGCTGCTATAAAATTCGTTTTATGCCAACTAAGGAAGGCCGATACGATTACATAACAACGTGCAATGTTTCCGAATTGGACAGAGTAAGCGGTTCTTTTGAATGTGTCCCTGCGCGGGCCGGTCGCCACGGTCCGGTTCGGGTCCATAAAACTTTTCATTTTGCCTATGATGACGGCACACCCTTTTATCCTGTGGGTACAACAGCTTATAATTGGACCAATCAGGATCGGGGAACTGTCGAACTCACGCTGGAGACACTCTCCGATGCACCATTCAACAAAATCAGGTTCAGTCCTTTTCCCAAGCACTATCTGTACAATACTAATGAGCCGTCGGCATACCCTTATGAAGGCGGTAAGACAGATCCGGACTATATACCCGCCGTCGATATGAAAGCCGTTTTCGCGGGAGAAATACCCGATGCCTATCAGTTTGATTTCACCCGTTTCAATCCGGATTTCTTCCGTGATTTTGAAAACAGGGTCGAACAATTGGATGATCGCGGCATTGAAGCCGACATCATCTTGTTCCATCCTTATGACCGCTGGGGGTTCTCCCGGATGACCCAGACCGAGAACCTTTTATATCTGCGCTACATCATCGCCAGATTGGCTTCGTACGCCAATGTCTGGTGGTCAATGGCCAACGAATGGGATATTCTGAAGCATCGCGAAGCGGAAGCATGGGAGGAACTGGCGTTGAGCGTCAGACAACTGGATCCGGTTGATCATCTGCGTTCAATTCACAATTGCGCTCGGGTCTATGATCAAACAAAACCTTGGATCACACATGTGTCCTGGCAGCGGACGGACGTCCATAGCCATGTGGAGCTGACCAATCAAATGCGCGATCAATGGCAAAAGCCGATTGTTATTGATGAAATTGCTTATGAGGGGAATATCGACCAAGGTTGGGGTAATATCAGCGGCAAAGAGCTGACCCGTCGTTTTTGGGAAACAATGGTGCGCGGCGGCTACTGTACGCACGGTGAAACCTACTACAACAAAGCCGAGTTAATCTGGTGGGCCAAAGGAGGCCGGTTAATTGGCGACAGTCCTTCCCGCATCGCTTTCTTAAGGGAAATTATTCAGGAAATGGGGCCCATAACACCCGCTCGAAGACCAATGGACTGGGATTTGATTTGGGGTTTGGCAAATGACCAAGCAGACTCTCAACGGCGAATATTCCGGCACTTTCCGGCTCAATTTACCAGGTCGGCCGTATATAGCTGTTTTATTTAACAGGATCTGACCGATGGAGGTTAACATGAAACGATTGAAGATTTCCGAAAACCGCCGCTATTTTGTTCGCCAGGACCGGACACCTTTCATCTGGTTGGCGGATACCGCCTGGACCATGCCGCAGCGGCTCAAATGGGATGACGTGGACTATTATATGCGAAAAAGGAAGTCTCAAGGCTTTACCGTCCTGCAGATCGTTGCTCTTGATCCCGAACAAGACGAAAAGATGCGTAATCCGGCCGGCATTCCCGCATTGCACGATGACGACGTCACAAGGCCCAACGAAGCCTATTTTGTCTATCTGGACTGGATATTGGAAACAGCGGAACAATACGGATTTTATGTTTTGCTGCTCCCGGCCTGGGGACAATTGATCGTCGGCGACAACTGGGGCGGCGGTGTTTTTGCCAAAACCATCCGCGAAGACAACGCCTACGATTACGGGCGCTGGATCGGCAATCGTTACAAAAACCGGGAAAATATCATCTGGTGTTTGGGCGGCGACCGTCATCCCATTCATCGCGGCGTGGACTATCGCAATGTCTGGCGTCAAATGGCCGAGGGTCTGGCCAAAGGACTCACGGGACGAGATCTCAAATACAATGAGCCGGATCCGATCTGGCAGGATCTGCTCATCACCTATCACACCTGCCATGAAATGGAAACCGGACTGTGCTCCACTTTTTCCTACTGGACGGATGAGGAGGCTTGGATCAGCTTTATTATGCTGCAGTCCGGACACGGTCTAAAACCCAAAAACTATGAGCTGGTCAAAGCAGAATACGATCGGGCCGTAACCATGCCGGTTTGGGACGGCGAACCGGCTTATGAGATGATGCCCTCCTCTTGGCCGCCGAGCAACATCGGTCTGCACAATGATTGGATCGTCCGAAAACGCGCTTACTGGAGTCTTTTTGCCGGCTCTTTCGGCCACACATACGGCCATTCCACCGTGTGGTGCATGATTTCCGAAAAAGAAACCGACCAAATCCGGCAAATCTCTTGGTACCGGGCCCTTGACTGTCCCGGTGCCGGCCAAATCAAATTTTTGCGTGATTTTCTGGAATCAAGGGATCTGTCTTCCTGTGTTCCCGCCCAAGATATTCTTTTGCTCCAAGCGCAAAAAACCGATGACAACCAAGATGAGCATAATCAGGCTTGCCAACAGGCCGATGGAGCCTTCGTCTGCGTATATTTCCCGAGCGGCGGCCGGGAAAGGCTCGATCTTAAAGCATTGGGCATCGGCCCCTACGCAGGCTGGTGGTTCAATCCCCGTGACGGAAAATGTTACGCCAACGCGCAAACCCACACCCAAAAACCGATGCGCATGGATGGTTCGAAGGGCATTTTGGATGTCCGGTCACCAACCGCCGGACCGCATCTGGACTGGGTGCTGGTCGTCGAGCGCCAACGGCCGGATCCTGTTGTTCCGGGCCGGGCGCAAAATTATGGTGAACACACGGCAAATGCCGAAGTTAAAAAAGTCTTTGACTGGTGAACGGGCTTTACATCGTGGCCGACATCAAAGGGAGTCAAACGGTTATGGAATCCAAACAAGGCCGACGGTCTTGACCAAAATGTTGGTTTTGGTCGGGCGGATGATCAAAGGTTCGATCTGCAGGGCTGATGGATCCATCTGCGAATCCAACTTATCCATTTCGGCGCGGAATTCATCCTCCAGCTCCTGAAGCTGAGCCTTGTACGCTTCAACGGTTTCTTTGGAACGATCAACATCTCCTTGTTGCTGCAAACTTCGAGTGATACCCTTGGCGGTCGTTGTGGCCCGGCTCAGCGATGAGGCCGAAATAGCTTTCTTGCCCACGAAAGAACTCAGGATGGTTGCGCCAAAGGATATGGCTGTCTGCATTTTCTGTTGTTTGGCCTGTTCCTTCTCCCGTTCAACCGCTTGTTCGCTCTTGCGGATTCGTTCGGTCAGCGTTGCGATTCGAGAGCCGTATTTCTGGCGTAGCTTTTCGGCATTGTCATCCCGGGCTTCCCGAGCTTGCTGTTGTAAACGCAAGCGGAAATCCATCTCGTTTTCTCCCGGTTTGGAACGAGCCTTTAGTTTGGGACAGTTAAAAATTTCCAAAGACTGGGTTTGATACAGCCAGTCCGAAAAGTCTTTTTGCCAAGCTTTATAGTTGGCCGCGATGGCTGCCGGAGCCGGCAGTTCATCATAAAGCGCCCCGTCAACACCTTGACTCTCCAGATCGGTTGGCTCCATTTCCAGCATTTCGGCATTCTGCCAGTCGACGGCAAAAGCGCTGTCTTGAATCGGGCATGTGCACAGCACATCCCGTGTTTCCTGGAAACCGCCGGCGCGATCTCGGAAACCGACCTGGGCAAAGCCAATGACCGCCGGCTGATAAATCACGCCGCTAGGCCCCGCCGGTCTGCGAAGGGGGATGAAAAATTGACGAACCCCGGCCGGCACCGTCGGTTGTTGCTTCTCGGTCGGCGCCGCCGCTTCGTTCGCCGTAACCGGCGGCGGAACCGCCGCAGCGGCCGCCGGCTCCTGTATTGAAGCAGGCGGCGGAGTGGTTGCCGTCCGATCATCGGTTGTTGGCCGGAGCCGCGAAAGTTGATCTCGGGTCAGAGGACCGCGCAGATACGACATGCACCAGCGGGTTTCAAAAACAGTCGGCCCATCGTCATGCACGTTGTGCATAAGGAAAACACGGCTTTTCAGGCCGGAGAGAATCCGGGACATGGTTGCGCGATCAAATCCTGTTCCCTGCGCGGCCGAAACACCCTCCAAACCTTCCAGTACACGCATTTTATCCCGTTCGGTCTGCAGGCGTCCGATAAACCAAGTGCCGGTGTTGGCCAAACCCTTGTAATCCAGATCGACTGGATTTTGTGTGGTCAGCAGGATGCCAAGTCCGTATGCTCTGGCTTGCTTGAGCAGGGTGAGGAGAGGTTTTTTGCTGGGCGGGTTTTCCACCGGTGGAAAAAATCCGTAGATTTCATCCATATAAAGAATGGCGCGCAGACTGGTGGTTCCGCTCTGAGTTCTGATCCAAGAAAGAATTTGATTGAGAATCAGCGAAACAAAAAACATACGTTCGGCATCGCCCAGATGGGCAATGGAAAAAATTGCCACGCGTGGTTTGCCGGTCGGTGTGTACAGGATCCGATTGATATCCAGCGCTTCGCCTTCCAGCCAAGAAGCAAAGCTGGGCGATGCCAGTAAATTGTTAAACTGCAGCGCCAATTCCTGGCGGTCCTTGGCCGGAAAAAATGCGTCGATTTCCATGATGCCGATTTTTTTTACCGGCGGGTTCTGAATCAGGCCGATCAGGGCAGCCAGATCCAGAGACCGGCCGGCCGACCAAGCCTGTTGCAGAATCGTGCTGATCAGAATATGCTCTCGGCTCCGGACCGGATCGGCGGATAAACCCAGCAGCCCAAGCAGGCTGGTGGCCATGCCGGTGATCTGATCTTGGAGCAGTTCCGCATCGGCAAGAATAGCCGGAGGCGGCAACTGCAGTGAGCCGAGAATCGAAACCGGGATCCCGGCTGTGCTGCCGGGAGTGTAGATGCCAAATTCGACTTTATCGCGCATTTGGCGGATGCGTTCGCCATCTTGCCCCCATTCGGCCAAACCATTTTTCCACAGGTCGGCTTGTGCTTGGGCATACGCGTCCGGTGAAAGATCTTTTCGCTTTGCATCTTCTTCATTGATCCAAGGCCGGAAGTCGGATGGATTCAAATCCGGAAAGGTCAGAAGCAAGTTGGCCATATCGCCTTTCGGGTCAATGATGATGGCCGGAATGCTGTCCATCGCCGCCTCTTCAAGCAAGGCCAGACACAGACCGGTTTTACCGCTGCCGGTCATCCCGACACAGACACCGTGTGTTACCAGATCCTTGGAATCGTAGAGCAAATATCCTGACTCCGGCTGTCCGGATTCTATGTCGTAGGGTCTGCCCAGATAAAAAGCCCCCAGTTTTTCAAAATGCTCCATACGAACGTCCTCCCCTATCTGCAATAATTATATTTCTCGACGTGTCGAGGCCCTAATCTTCAATTCATAGTCCAGCCGGACTTGCCGCCCGACGGAAATCTCGCCTTTAATCAGGCTGGTCAGCAGGCGGACCGTGTCACGACCGATTTCAAAATAGGGTTGGGCGATCGTGGTCAACGGCGGCGAGCAGATCTCCGCCGACTCGCCATCGTCAAATCCGGCAACCGCAATGTCCCGCGGAACATGAAGACCTTGGTCGCGGAAGACATGAATACAGCCGATCGCCAACTGATCAACCGCGCAAAACACCGCTTCCGGCCGTGGCTCCAAAGCCAAAATCTTCCGACCGGCTTCATAACCGCTCTCCAAGCTGAAATCCGCCCGAACAATCAGTGACGGATCAAAGGGTATGCCGTGTTCTTCAAGGGCGCGTCGGTAGCCTAGGAGGCGAACTTGGGCGAATTGAGGTGTTCCATCGACAATCTCGGGCAGAACATACGCGATCCGTTTCCAGCCGGACTCAATTAAATGACTGACAACGGCGTGGGCACCGCCTTCGTTGTCCACAGTCACCTGATAGGCGTTTTTCAGGTTGACGTACTCGCCGCATTGAACAACCGGAAATCGGCTGCTGATTGAGGATAGGGCATCGTTGTCCAGAAGCATGTTAAGCATAATCACACCGTCGACCATCTTGTTTTTAAGGATTCCAACGGTGCTCAAATCCGCGTTGTAATCGGCGCTGTAATGGATCAGAACCTCATAGCCAAGCTCCTTGGCCATGGCCTGAATACCGGCTATCACCTCGTAAATCACAACCGAGCAGATAACCAATATGGTTTTATTGACACTCTTTTTCTGGCCGCGACCATAACTCGGCGGCCGATAATCCAACGTCTGGGCCGCCTGCAAAACCCGTTTCCGTTTCTCTTCGGAAACCACATAGCTGTTGTTCATGACCCGGGAAACGGTTGCGACCGATACGCCGGCCAAGGCCGCGACATCTTCGATGGTTGCCATATTGGGGACCTCCTGACGGGATGATGCGTGCTTGGGTTGGTTTGATTATATCACAAGAAGCAAACGCAGACGGCTTCGTCAATTGGGCGGTTGCCCTTCATTTTCTCCATATCCCCGATATTTGGCCAGCAGTTCGACTTTGTTGGGAATTTGTCCGGGACCGACAGCTTGGGTTTTGATTTCGGTGACATGTTCCAACTTGCCGGCAAAGAACAGCCGGGAACGGTTTTGTTGTTCTTGGCTGAACCGGGTCTTGATCGCGCCATCCACAAGGGTCAGTTCTCCCTCAATGCCGCAGACCGGACATTCAACCCGACTATCGTCATGAAGAATGGTCACCAAATCACAATGACAGACCGGACACGCGCCTTGGTCATCTCCGCGCCAGCGGGTTCGATCGGTCTCGCTTTCGGCCGAAAGAGCATCGGCGATGTTTTGGCCAATTTGGGCCATGCGCGAAAGCATCGGTTGATTGCCAACAACATGTTCGTAAGCCATTGCCCCATGGTACTCCACCATGTCGATCACATCAATTCCCATTGACATCGTGATCTCATACATCGTGGGCAGCATAAATGACAACCAATTTTTGGTCATGGCTCCGCCGACCGATATCAGAGCGCCGACCCTAGGTTTAAAAGAACGAACATCCGGCAGTTCATCCGCCGATTTGTTCGAGGCCATTCCTGAATCGTAGGCTGACCGGCGAAAAGCAATATCATGAGAGGGCCCCAATCGGTCGCAAACGGTTTTAAACAAACCGGTTGGGGACAGAACAAAGGTCGGCGAGGCCACAATCAGTGCATCGCAAGCCAGAATGGCCTCATCCAGAATATGAAAATCATCCTTAATGAAGCAGTCTCCCTTTCCCCGGCCGCTGGTCAAGCCAACAACACAGGCAATACAGCCGGTGCAGGGCCTGATGTCCAGATCGCCGACCCGAAGGAAAGACACCTCGTGCCCTGCGGCTTCACAGGCCATCAGGGCCTCCTTGACCATGACTTCGCAGTTGGACATCTTGCGGCCAAAAGATAAACCTAATACTTTTTTCATTTGTCACCTCTTAATCTTTATCTTTCTTCCAGCGCCCGGTATTCAAACCAATCAAAACCGGCAGTATTGCTGCTCTCTTCCCCGTTTGCCGTGGCAAACATACCCAAACAGGTTCCGATCATTCCGCCGACTTTCTCCGGATTGATCACCCGTCCGTCGACCCCGCCGGCCAGAAGCCGAAGGGATTGTTCGTCGGGCCCGAACAGAAAATCGATGGACTGCGCGTTCTGGCGGATCGCCAAAACCACGTCCCTCCAAGGACATTCGGCGGCGACCAGAGTCTCGACATGGGTTTTGCTGGTAAAGTCGGGATGAAACGGCATACCGTGGGTATCGCAGGTCACTTGAACCAGCCGAAGGACTTGTTTTCCCAAATCAACGGTACGTTCCAATCGGAGCTGATGATTGCTGGCTTGGACGATGGCCAGTCCGGCCACTTCATGGCTTTTTTCCGCTGTAAATCTCAGGCGGGTTGCCACTTGAAAACTGACATCGGTCTGACGCTTGCCGATAAACGCCAGACTGGGGATGGTCGGATCCGGTTGATTCTGACCGAACCGCACCTTTTCCTGCTCGGGACTCAGATGTTGCGGCAGCAACCGCATGGTCAGCCAGCTGTTTCGGATCCGCCAAAAATCCTGATACGGTGTACCGAAAAAGATAAATTCCTGATCCAGATCCGTTTCATCGAAATCGACACGGGCAGGCCTTTCAATGCGCGGCGTCGGGGGAAGCGCCGGTGCCGGGTAGGTCCATTCGATTTTGCCGGTTCCCGGGCTCAGGACCGGCCAGCCGTCTTCCCAATCAACCGGAACAATATACGTTTCGCGCCCTAAGTTTTTGTGATAGCCATCGATCAAACGCGAGGCCAGCAGCACCGCATACCATTCGCCGGTTCCGGTTTCCACCAAATCAGCGTGACCGGCGTTGCAGATCGGATGGTTCTTACCCAAGTGGCGGTGGGTCAGTATCGGATTCCCTTTGTACCCGTCAAACCAAACATTCAAGGTGCGGCTGCGCGCAACGGTCACCGCATGAAAATGCTCCGTGCCGCCCTCTGCAATGATCAAATAATACCATCCATCTTTTTTATAAAGATGCGGCGCCTCCGGATAGGGAGCATTGACCAGAGCGCCGCCCCAGATGTCAACCGGTGCGCTTTTCCGTTTCATGGCATGAATATCAAATTCGGCCATCCAGATCACCTGCGGACCTTGTGTACCGTCTGCCTGAACCTGCCGGCGTGTTCCGCAGACATAACAGGAGCCGTCTTCATCAAAGAAAAGAGAGGGGTCGATTCCGGTGACATCCGGCAGCCAGATCGGCTCCGACCATGGACCCTGCGGCGCTTTGGCGGTTACGATAAAATTGCCTTTTGAACTGAAATTGGTGTTGATGATGTAGAAAACACCATCATGATGGCGGATGGTCGGGGCCATGATGCCGCCGGCCAGCGGTTGACCGGTCAAATGCAGTTGCGATGGCCGGTCAAGAACATTGCCGATCTGATTCCAGGTTACCAAATCCGTACTATGAAAAATCGGCACGCCGGGGAACAACATGAAGCTGGATGTAATCATATAAAAATCGTCGCCGACACGACAAATCGAAGGATCCGGATAAAATCCCGGCAAAATCGGATTTTTGATGGTCTGATTCATGAGGGCTTTTCCTTTCTTGCTGAGTGCGCTTTCGGAGCAACGAAAAACCTTCCGTAACCGGCCGGATTTTCCCGTTTTATCCGGTTACAGAAGGATTTTGTCGGTCGTTATCGGTTTTCATTCTTCATCTTGGCTGTAGAGATCAATCAGGTATTCAACCGCATTCTCGCCGGCCATGCGGCCGCTGTTCAAGGCAAAGCCCATGGTATTACCGGGCAGGATAAAGACATACGAGTCGCCGAAAATGGTGTTGGCATCGGTTCCGGCTGCGTAAAGTCCGGGGATTTTATTCCACTCTTCGTCCAAGACTTCGGTTTTATAGTTGATCTTGATGCCGCCCAGAGAGCCGTAGGCGCCGGGGTAAAAGGCAATGGCGTAAAATCGGGGGCCTTTGAGGGGTTTAAGATAGCGGGCATCTTTGTTGAAAAGCACATCGCGTGACTTACAGGCTTCATTGTATTCGGCCACGGTCGCAACAAGACCTTCTTTATTGACACCCATTTTTTCCGCCAGCTCCTCTATGCTGTCTGCCATAAAGAAAAAGCCGGGATCGGTCTGGACAGCCTGCTCCATCTCGCTCTTGTACGAATCAAGAGAGGTGATATGGAAAACCAGGTTGTATTTGTCGACGCCGTTCTTGGCATAATAGTTCAGAATTGAGTCATCGAAAATCGAAAACCCCACACTTTTCTTTTGTGTAAAGAGGGCGTTGGAGAAATAGGTTGTATTGCTCATCACCTCTTCGTTGACAAAGCGTTCTCCATCCAGATTGACCATCAGATTGGGCTGCTGGTGGACGCCTTTGACGGTTGGATAAGCGTCGCCGACCGGGCAACCGTAGGCAACCTCCATGTTGCATTCGGTGCGGGCTGCGCCGACTTCCCAGGCCATTTTCATGCCGTCGCCCACCACGCCGGGAATGCGGAAATTGAACATGGATTTCCCATACTCGTAGGGTGTGAACTGCTTGATCATCTCCGGGTTGTCCCCGAAGCCACCCGTCGCAACCACAACGGCATTACAGGAAATATGGATCTCCTCGCCGCTCTTATCCGTCGCCACAACACCGGTTATGCGACCGTCTTCTTTAATGATTTTTTTGGCGGGGGTTTCCAGCAGCACCTCAGCACCCAATTCTTGAGCTCGCTCGGTCAAGATTCTCATCATCGAAGAAGCGGCGCGTGGGCCCATTTCGCCGCTTTCAGGCTTGACAATGTGCCAGGTGGCTTCGGATTC
>JAAYNF010000011.1 GCA_012520975.1 Clostridiaceae bacterium
AAAAACACCTCCAATACAAAAAGACAACAAACAACATGGCCTAAACTATGTGTTTGCTTGCTTTTGTCTGGAGGCAAGCGCTCTATTTTCAGCCGCGTTTTTAAAGGATAAACGTGGTTAACCTATGGACTTATTTGAGTTTACCATGACCGCTTGCAACCTGTCAACAGTTTTTTGATAAAATATTGCATGAATGTTGCGCAAACGCTGCATAAAGGTCAATTTTTCGAAAGACAGAGGGAGAATCGGACGTTCTCCCTCTGCCACCCGTTTATTCTGGCAAACGGAAATCCTTTTTCAGCCTCGCTTTTATAGGGATAAACGTGGTTAACCCATATCTCGACCACAAGGTAATTGTAACATACTAAGCTTTTCAGCGTCAATGCTTAATTCTTACATTTATTTTACGCATTTATTTTACGGGTTATTTTACGACCTTTATTCTACGACGCTTTCGCTTAGCCGGTCAAGCCGTGGTAAAATGAATACATAAACATCTGTTTCAAATGAGGCTTGAACCATGAAAGCGAATTGGCAAAAGATACATCGGATTGTTTTGTTCCTATTTCTGATCTTGCTGCTCTTTCCTTCACCAAGCGTCAGTGGAGAGGCTGATCGGCCATGTGTACACGTCATTGCCATTGATGGCGAAATCACACCGGCCATGGCTTCTTACCTGGAGCAAAGTCTGGAAGCCGCGGTTTCAGCCGGTGCGCAGGGCGTCATTCTCGACATTCGGACACTGGGAGGCCGCGTTGATGCCGCGCTTAAAATGAGGGACACGATCATCACGGCCGAGGTTCCCGTCGTGGTTTTTATCAGCAGCAGGGCGGTATCCGCCGGAGCTTTGATCGCGATCGCCGCAGACACCATTGTGATGGCTCCGGGCAGCCACATCGGCGCGGCCGAGCCGATTCCGCTGGATCCTAAAACGCTGGCCGTGGTCAGTTCGGAATTTCGCACCACAGCCGAACGAACCGGCCGCGATCCTCAGGTTGCCGCGTCCATGGTGGATCGCTCCATTGTTATTGATGGTCTGATCGGAGACGGAGAAATTCTTGATCTGACCGCCGATGAGGCTTTGGCATGGGGATTTGCCGATCATCTGGCGGCCGACCAAAACGAGGTTCTGCAGATCATGGGCTGGGCCGATGCCCACATCGTCCATGTCCGGCAGAGTTTCCAATTTCGGATCGCCCAGTTTTTGACCGGCGCCGAAATCGCCACACTTTTGTTGAGCTTCGGCATGCTGGGTTTGGTTGTCGAACTTTTCACACCCGGTTTTGGCGCTCCCGGCTTTGTCGGTATCGGTTGCCTTGTTCTTTATTTTGGCGGCAATCTTCTAACCGGCGCAGCCAATTATTGGGGGGCGCTGTTATTTGTTGTCGGGATCATTCTTCTGGCCATTGAAATCATTGTGCCGGGATTTGGTATTTGGGGCATTTCAGGCCTGACCGCGCTGGTTGTTGGAATCATCTTGGCCGCGCCCAATCCAACACAGGGAATGGGCACCCTGCTGATCGCCTCGGCTGTCACCCTCATTGCAATTCCGGTTTTTTTCCGGATATTCGGCAAAACCCATTTTATGCAGCGTTTCGTCCTGAAAACAGCCGAGACCGTTAATCAGGGCTACACCCACGCCGCCGATAAAAGCCATTTGCTCGGGCAAACCGGACGAACCCTGACGGTCCTGCGCCCGTCCGGCAGTATCCTGATCGACGGAATGCGCATCGATGCCTTGGCTGATGGTACTTTTATCCCTTCCGGTGTCTCGGTTAAGGTCATCCGTGTGGAGGGCGCCAAAGTTGTGGTATCGGTTGACAGATCCCCCACCGGCTGATTATAATAGGCACTGTTCCAAAAGAATGTATGCGCCTTTAGCTCAGTTGGTAGAGCAACTGACTCTTAATCAGTGGGTCCCGGGTTCGAGTCCCTGAAGGCGCACCACATGGATGAAGCCCCTGCAACCGATGTGAAGTCGCAGGGGCTTTTTTATGTTGAAAACAAATCGGATCGGTCACCCGAAGATCAGAAACTACGGCCGCCGCCACCGTGTGTGCTGCCGCTGCTGGATGTGTGTGTCGAACTTCCGCCGCCGCCACCGCCGCCGGATGAACTGCTCGACTGCGGGATGGTCCGGCTGGTGGTATAGGATTTGATCAGGTCATCTACGGAAACACCCATGTCAACCAAGCTGTTCTGCTTATAGGCAAAGGTCGGACGATGGCTTTTCCCTTTGTACCGACGGCGCACACTGCCGATGACACCGACGCCGGCACCGCCGGAAGCCAGAAATCCGAGGATGCCCTCAACCAATGTCAAAGTATTGCCTTTGAAAAAGCTGTCGGTTTTGTTCAGGAAGGCTTGGGCGGCGCTGTAGTAATCGCCGTCGACCATGCCGGGCTCCACGGCATCCAAGATTTTCTCAATGCGCTGGTCGGTGAGAACATCAATGGCCTTCCCTGTTGTGGATATCCAGAACATCCGGTTTTGGAAATCCAGCAGCAGCAGAACACCATCGTTGTTTTCACCCACGCCGTAACCGTTGTAGTCAAAAAAGTCATCGGCATACTCCATAGAGGATTTGCCTTCGGTGTCGTTGGTGGTGACAATGACGCAATCTATTTCATAGGCCGAACCGATTGCCGCCGCTGCGGCCTCCAACTCCTGCTCCTGTTCCCACGTCAAGACGTCCGCCTGGTCAACAACCAGTCGTTTTTCCGCCCGAACCGTTGAAACCGCAAGCAGCATCAGGGCAGCGACGATGACCGGCATCAAGGTCAGAGCAATGGGGGTGCGACGCTTGATTACCATATGAACGCACCTCCCAACAAAAGCAGAGCGAGCAAGCCCAGCCCCACCAAAAGTCCCGTCAGATTAAGCTTTTTGTTGTCGATCGGCAGATCACCATGCGCTTTGCCGGTCTGGCCGTTTACGGCATAGACATAGGTCTTGCCCTTATAAAGATAGGTCAGAATCCAGGCCGGCAGCAAGGCGTAATTCCAATCCTTGATACGAATCTCCAATTGGTTTCGCTCCAAATCAAGCCGGTCGTAGCTGCCGATTGATTCCTGAACCAGAAGCTGCGTATACTCAACCGCCTTGCTTTCCAGCTGAGGTTGGAGAGTTTCTTTGGGGATGTCGTATTTTTCGGCCAGAAAACCACTTAAATATGACAAGGAGAATTCTTTCTGCTGGGATTCGTCATAAGGGGTGATGGAATCGATCAACTGCTTGTCAATTTTTTGCATGGCCACTTCATGGATGTTGTTGACATTGATTGTACCCTGACGGGCGATGTTATATTCTTTGTGCTCGGTATATTCCGTATCGCCACTTGTCCAAGTGCGCCGTTTGATTCCTTTTCCGGCAATATCGACATCGGCTTCGACATCGATCATCCAATGGGGCAGATAAACACCGCTGATCTTTTCCAGCTGCGAGGAGCTGTAGAAAGATTTGGGCACAAATTTACGCTTTCGGGCCCAAGCCAAAAAGGTCGCAATGGCCTTTTCACGGTCGTAACCGAAGGGCACAATGCGAGAGGGGCGAAAATCGCCGGTGAGGCGGCCGGTCAACAAAACCGGGTTGTGACAATAGTAGCAGAAGGTTGCCGAGGTCGTCTCATCGGTAACCACCTCGGCGCCACAACTATCACAAATATAGCCGTGCAATGAATCCGGATCTTTCTCCGCGGCTTTCTCGGCTTTTTGATCGATTGCTTGCGTCAACGCCGCCAGTTCGGCGTCTGAAAATGAGCTCAGGCAATATTCGCAGGTGGAGCGGTGGGTGTTCGGGTCAAAGTGAAGCCCACCGCCACAGTTCGGACATTTATATGTTGCAGTTGCCATGTGGTTCCTCCCTGTTATCAAACCGACGGTTGCTTAAACCGGTTTGGTTTAGTTGAGAGCGTGACCGCATTCCGGACAGAATTTGGCGCTCTTGTTCCCCAGGTTATTGCCACAGTTCGGACAGAAGGAAGCCTCCGGTTTTTGGTTGCCGCATTCCGGACAGAACTTGCCGGCGTTGACGGATCCACAAGAACAGGTCCAAGACCCAGCCGCCGGGGCGACTGCCTGAACCGGTTGTTGAGCCTGCTGCTGTTGTTGCATTTGCTGCAAATTGGTTTGGGAGGCCATGCCCATGAAGCCGCCGCCGGCCTGCATGCCGATACCCATGCCCATAAAGGTGGCTCCCGCCCCGCCTTCGTTTGAGCCGGCCGCTTCCAGACCCCGGGCGATCGATCCCTGAACATAACCTTCGCGAACCGAAGGATCGCCGAGCATCGCGCCTTTGTTGCGCATATTGATCAGTTCCTTGGATTCATCATCATAGGAAATGCTGGCAATGCCCACCGCCTGAATCTCAAAGCCGCGCATCTCTTTCCATGCTTCGTCCAGGGTATTGGCCATATATTGGCTGACTTCCCTGCCCCGGGATGCGACGTGAGAAATACGGATGCCGTCGACCGACATCTGGTTCATGGTTGTTTGCAGAGCCTCGAGGAATTCAGACAGGTACTGCTCATTGATGTCCTCGATCTCAACACGCTGCTGGTCTCTGGGAACGGCTTCGCGGAAAAACAGCAGCGGATCGGTGATTTTGATTGAATATGTTCCGTGTGTCCGTAAAAATAGTTCCGCATTATAGAAATTATCAAAATAATTCAACGGATTGGGCGTACCGAATTTGATGCCCTTAATTTCCTGGAGGTTGACAAAGAAAGCTTTCTGGGCCTTGGGTGTGACACCACCGAATTTGATCCGGTTGAAAGACTCCTTGATCGTATCGCCGAACTGGCCATTGAACAATGAAGGCAGGGAGGAATCATCCACAATATAGTAGCCTTCCTCGGCAGTATAGTCCACGACACGGCCCCCATCGACCAGCATCATAAACTGATTAGGGTAGACATGAATGACCGAACCATTGGAGATGGTGTCGTCAGTGCCCTTGACATTGACATTGCGCCGATCATCCCTGCGGACCTTAACCCCTTTGGTAAATACGGTTGTATCACTCATGCTGTCGGCTTCAATGACTTCCAGCCACTGATCTGCCAACGAGCCGCCGATCGCGCCTGCAACTGCTTTGATAATACCCATACTTCTATCCTCCTTGAGTGTTTTTATGTCGTTAAACGTTGACCAATACAAAATCCGCCCCTCATCCTAAATAATGGTTGGCCGGAATAAAACCAAGCTCCTCCATTGTGCAAAGGGCCCGTTCGACGCCGGAATGTCTGAGCCGGGCATAGAGTTCGGCGTAGACCGCCCAATAATACGGCATGACAAAAAGCGTACCGATGCCACAGGCCAAAAGTCCCAAGATAAACCAGCCCAAAAAGGACAGGTCGAGAACAAAGATGTTCCATCGCTGCCCCTGGGTAAGAGCCATGGATAATTTCAGCGCGCGGTCATAGCCAATTCTGGGATTGTCGGCCAGGATCCAAGGGACCATCCGGTAGCTGTACATCTTGACAAAAGCCGGAATGGCCAGTAGCAAGGCCAAAAAAACGACCACCAGAATCAGCGCCGCACCAACATGGTCGCCGGCGAGGGATTCCGGCCATGGGTGGTCCAAGGGGCGGCGGAAAACACGGGCGGCCACCAACAACGGAACAAAGACGGCCAGTGGAAAAACGGCAAGCAAAGACCAAAGGAAAAGAAAAAGGTACATCCAAAGCATGGCTCCGACGGTCGGACCCCAGCTTCCGCCGCGAAACAAACTAAAAACCTGATCAAAGGCCGGTACCGCCGCAGCTTCACGACCGCGGGAAAACCAACGGGATTGGCCGACGATCAGAGGCGGCGTGATAAACAATGAAACGGCCAGCGGAGCAAAAGGAATGAAAGAGGTCAGCGTGGCACCTGCAGATCCGATACCGCCCACAAACAAGCAGACCAGAAACGCCGTCCAGTAACGACCTTGCAAGACGGTTTTGGCTTGACTCTTAAGTTCAGATCGACTCCACATCATGTTCCTCCTGTTGTCAAACGGAATGCGACAACCTAAATTCTAGGGGAAGCAACAATTCTTCTCAGCCCATTATACCTTATTATAGCTTGCGTGGAACTGTTTTTGGTGATAATTTAGTGAGAAAGAATGGAGTGATGAGCATGAAACCCATAGATGGCGGTATTACCGCGCCCCGAGGATTTCGAGCCGCCGGCGTTGCCTGCGGGTTGAAAAAAGACGGCGCGCCGGATCTGGCGCTGATCGTCAGCGATACGCCCGCCTCCGCCGCCGGGGTTTTTACCAAAAATATTGTTCAGGGACATTCCTTGCAGCTGAGCCAGCGAAACATCCGGAGCGGCCGAGCACGCGCAGTGGTCATCAACAGCGGCAATGCCAATGCTTGTCTGGGTCCGGCGGGTGACCGGGATGCGCTGGCCATGGCCAAAGCCGTCGCCGGTCATCTTCGGTGTCCGGAGTCCGAGGTGCTGACCGGATCGACCGGCGTGATCGGCAAAAAAATGGATATGCCTGCCATCCATGCCGGCATTGACGCGGCTTTTGCCGACTTGGCCGGCTCCATCGAAGCGGCGCGCCGCGCCGAACAGGCCATCATGACCACCGATCTGGTTCCTAAATCCTGTGTCGTCGAATTTGAGCTTGAGGGCATCCTCGTTCGGGTCGCCGGTATGGCCAAAGGCTCGGGTATGATTCATCCCGATATGGCCACCATGATCGGAGTGATCACCACCGATTGCGCCGTGGACGCAACGACTTTGCAGCATCTGCTCAGGTCGGCGGTCGACAGAACCTTCAATCGGGTTTCGGTCGACGGTGACACCAGTGTTTGCGATATGGTTGTGGCTTTGGCCAACGGCGCGGCGGGCAATCCGCCGATTAAGCCCGACACTCCGGAAGCCGCCCGGCTTCTGGCGGCAATGGAAAAGGTCAGTACCGAGTTGTCGCGCCTGATCGCCCGCGATGGCGAAGGAGCAACCAAGCTTGTGGAAATTCGCGTCGATGGCGCCCGAAACTCCGAAGATGCCTACCGGGCCGTTCTGGCGGTCGCTCGATCGCCCCTTGTGAAAACGGCCTTGTTCGGCGAGGACGCAAACTGGGGGCGCATCCTGACCGCTGTCGGTTATTCCGGTGCCGACTTCGACCCTGCCCAATGTGATATCTATCTGGGCGATCTCAAGGTGTGTGAAAATGGCTGCGCTGTGGCTTTTGATGAGGCCGAAGCCAAAAGAATTTTGCAGGAAAAAGACATCCTGATACGCATCGCCTTGGGCGCGGGTTCGGCCGGCGATCGCATGTGGACCTGCGATTTTTCCTACGATTATGTTCGAATCAACGGCAGTTATCGAAGCTGACAGGCGCCGGTTGTCTGATTCCGGCTATTTGTTCAAAGATAATCAAATTCAATCTTTTCGTCCTTGAGGTCCGCCGAAACACCGGTTTTACCCGTGAGCCTGCCGGCCAAAATCAAGTCGGAAAGCGGATCTTCGATCAAGCGCTGGATGGTTTTCCTTAGCGGTCGTGCTCCGTATTTGGGATCATAGCCTTTTTTTGCCAGATAATCCTTGACCGGATCGGTCACCACAAAGGTCAGGCCTTTGTCTTTCATTTGTCCGACAACCTCCCTAAGCATCAGGTCGACAATCTGCCGGATCTCTTCCCGGGTCAACTCTTGGAACACAATGATCTCGTCGACACGGTTGAGAAATTCGGGCCGGAACATTTCTTTGAGAACGGTCTGAACCCGATTTTCCAAAGCAACATAACTGTCGGCGCCGAAACCGATACGGTTGCCCTTGAGTGTTGTGCCGGCGTTGGATGTCATGATGATGATTGTGTTTTCAAAATTGACCAAACGGCCATGGCTGTCGGTCAGGCGGCCATCATCAAGAATTTGCAGCAGAATGTTGAAAACATCGGCGTGGGCTTTTTCGATTTCGTCGAGCAGAATGACGCTGTAGGGCTTGCGCCGAATTTTTTCGGTCAGTTGGCCGCCGTCATCATAGCCCACATAACCGGGTGGCGAACCGATCAGCTTGCTGACCGTATGCGGCTCCATGAATTCGGACATGTCCAGCCGAACCATGGCATCTTCGCTTTCAAACATGGCTTCGGCGACAGCTTTGACCAACTCGGTCTTGCCGACACCGGTCGGTCCGACAAAGATGAAAGATGCCGGCTTGTGCTTTTTCCCGAATCCCGCCCGATTCCGGCGAATGGCGCGGGCCAACGCCGAAACAGCCTCATGCTGTCCGATCAAGCGCTCATGCAAACGGTCTTCCAGATTCAAAAGCTTGTCGGCCTCGGTTTCGCTGATGCGCTGCACGGGAATGCCGGTCCACATCTCCACAACCTTGGCGATATCTTCGGTTGTGATTCGGACGGGAACATTTTGCATTTCCAGCTGCTCCAGTTCATCCTCGGCCCGAAGCAGCCGAGAGCGAAGCTCGGCTTGTTTTTCATAAAGCTGGACGTCGTCGGGGCTGCCGGATATGCGGCTCTCCAGTTCATCCTGTTCTTTTTTTAATTCGGTCAGCAGATTGCGGCACTGACCGATGCGTACGAGCACGGCATCATTCAGATTGACGCTGGAGCCGGCTTCATCCAAAAGGTCAATGGCTTTGTCCGGCAGAAAACGGTCGGTTATGTAACGATCAGACATGCGAACCGCCGTTTCGATTACCTCGTCACTGTAAACAACGTGATGGTGGGCCTCATAGTAATCGCGAATTCCTTTGAGGATTTCGATGGAATCTTCAATGGACGGTTCATCCACAATGACTTTTTGAAAACGGCGCTCCAAAGCGGAATCTTTTTCGATGAAGCGACGGTACTCGTCCAACGTAGTGGATCCGATGACGCGAATTTCCCCCTTGGCCAGCGCCGGCTTTAAAATATTAGCGGCGTTCATGGCTCCCTCGGCATCTCCGGCTCCCATAATATTGTGCAGCTCATCGATGACCAGAATGACATTGCCTGATCGCCTGGCATCGTCAACCACGCCTTTCATCCGGCTTTCAAATTGACCTCGAAATTGAGTTCCGGCAACCATGGCGGTCATGTCCAAAAGATAGACCTCCTGATTGAGAAGTTTGGCCGGAACCTCACCGGCGCTGATTTTGACCGCAAGACCCTCGGCGATCGCTGTTTTGCCGACGCCGGGCTCTCCTAGCAAAGCCGGATTGTTTTTGTTGCGTCGATTGAGAATCTGGATGACTCTGGCCAGTTCTTTTTGACGGCCGATAATCCGATCGACACCGCCTTCGCGAGCCTTGAGCGTCAGGTTGGTGCCAAACTGATCCAGAAACTTGCGACGCTTTTCCGGCCGGCCTCTGCCTGATCCGGTTCTTTCGTCGGTTCGCTGACCGGATCCGGCGGTATCATCCGACTCGCTGCCGATCGATGCCGGCAACAGTTCGTTTCGGATCATTTTATTTTCACTGTCCTCTGATTCATCGTCACCGTCCACAATATTCAGCACAAGACCATCGACATCCAGATTACCGCTCAGAAGCGAGCGAAAAATATTTTCCGGACTCTGCCCTTCCATGTGCGACATGACACTGTTCATCCGCTCGGTCAATTCTTCGATGTTCGAGTCATTAATGCCGGCTTTGGCAAACAGTTCATCCATGCCGCCGAGGCCGGTCCGATAGGCGCATTTAAGACACAAACCCTCGTTGACGCGCTGGCCGTTTTCAAATCGGGTTGTAAATACAATCGCGATATTTTTTTTGCACATTGCACACTTTGCCATCAAATTAGTCGTTCCTTTTCATTTATTGCCGCGAAGTCATGCATCGGCCGGGGGCGGTCGGCCCTTAAGGACCCGGCGAAGGTAGTTGCCTGTGTATGAGTCCGGATGGGCCGCGACCTGCTCCGGCGTTCCTACGGCAACAACATAACCGCCGCGGTCGCCGCCCTCCGGGCCAAGGTCAATGATATAATCCGCCGTTTTGATGACATCAAGATTATGTTCTATAACCAAAACGGTATTACCATTTTCAGTCAGGCGACCTAAAATGTCAACCAGCTTATGGACATCGGCGACATGCAGTCCGGTGGTGGGTTCGTCGAGAATATAGAATGTTCGACCGGTTCCGCGCCGCGACAATTCCGTTGCCAGCTTCACCCGTTGCGCTTCGCCGCCGGACAGCTGGGTGGAGGGCTGTCCAAGCCGGATGTAACCGAGGCCCACGTCATACAAGGTCTGCAGTTTCCGGGCGATTCTGGGCAAGTTTTCAAAAAAGCCCAAGGCTGTCTCAACGGTCATGTCCAGCACATCGGCGATGCTGCGGCCTTTGTAGCGAACCTCCAGTGTTTCACGATTGTATCGCCGCCCCCTGCAAATGTCGCAGGTCACATAAATATCCGGCAAAAAATGCATCTCGATCCGGTTGACGCCGTCACCGGTACAGGCCTCGCATCGGCCGCCGCGAACATTAAAACTGAACCGCCCCGGTTTGTAGCCGCGCGCCCGGGCATCCGGCGTTCCGGCATAAAGGGCGCGGATCAGATCAAAGACGCCGGTATAGGTTGCGGGATTCGATCTAGGGGTTCTGCCGATAGGCGATTGATCGATGTTGATGACTTTGTCGAGGTGTTCAAGACCTTCGACGGATCGGCAGGCGCCCGGGTAACGGCGAGCGCCGTTCAGTTCGCTGGCCAGCTTTTTAAAGATGATTCCGTTGACCAGCGAGCTTTTGCCGGATCCGGACACTCCGGTAACACAGGTCATGACCCCGAGGGGAATGCTCACATCAATTTCCTTCAAATTGTTTTCCGCGGCGCCGCGGACGGTAAGCCAATGGCCGTTGCCCGGCTTGCGCTGTTCCGGTATTTGAATCTGTCGCCGACGGCTCAGATATTGCCCGGTGATGGATTCCTCGCAAGCCATGATTTCCTCCGCCGTGCCGGTGGCGACGATCCGGCCGCCATGTTCGCCGGCGCCCGGCCCCATATCGATGAGAAAGTCCGAAGCCAGCATGGTCTCTTCATCATGCTCTACAATCAGGACGGTATTGCCCAAATCCCGAAGCCGTTTGAGGGTGTCAAGCAAGCGCGCATTGTCCCGCTGATGCAGCCCGATGCTGGGTTCGTCAAGGATGTAAAGCACCCCCATCAGGCCGGATCCGATCTGGGTGGCCAGTCGGATTCGCTGGGCTTCCCCGCCGGACAGAGTAGCCGAAGCCCGGGCCAGCGTCAGGTAATCCAGACCGACATCGATCAAAAAGCCCAGCCGGGCATCCAGCTCTTTGCGGATCTGTTCGGCGATTTGGGTATGTCGGTCCGAGAGGCGCAGGTCGGCCAAAAACTTGCGGATCGGAGCGATCGCCAATCGGGTCAATTGATCGATGTTGAGCCCGCCGACGCGCACCGCCAGGCTTTCCGGCCGCAAACGGGCTCCTTGACAGTCCGGACAGGGTGTCTCCGACATAAATTGCTCGTAATAGCCCTTCATTTCGTCGGAGCTGGTTTCCCGGTAACGTCTTTCCAAACTCGGCACGACACCGATCCAGTCGCTTTGATAGGCGCTGCCGCGAGGGTATTTGCTGTTGCTTGTATCCACATTCAGCAATTCGCCGTTGTTGCCGAACAGGATAATTTGACGAATGGCCGGCGGCAGATCAGCAAACGGGACATCAAGAGAAAAGTCGTATCGCTGGACCAAGGCATTGATAAAGGCACGAGCCCAACTGCCCCGGTCGGCAAAATTCCAACCGCCGGCTCGGATTGCACCCTCATTGAGTGACAGATTCGGATCAAAAACCACCAGCTCGGGATCGATATTGATCATCTGCCCAAGACCGGTGCACGTCGGACAGGCGCCGTAGGGATTATTAAAGGAAAACATTCGCGGCGTGATTTCCTCTAGATTGATGTTGCAGTCATGACAGGCAAAGTTTTGCGAAAATATGGTTTCCTCGTCCAGATAGCCGTCCTCATCAGAGGGAACCTGCGCCTGCACCAGCAGCAACCCGTCCGCCAAATGAAGCGCCGATTCGGCGGAATCATTCAGCCGATGACGGAGTCCCGGCCGCATAATCAAGCGATCGAGAACCACTTCGATCGTGTGTTTGCGATTTTTTCCCAGCCGGATTTCCTCGTCCAGCTCAAACAGTTGCCCGTCGACACGGACGCGCGCATAACCTGATTTGCGCAAATCATCAAAGAGCTTGCCGAATTCGCCTTTGCGGCCACGAACGATCGGCGCCATCAAGATCAGGCGCGTTCCCTCAGGATAACGTTCGAGATTGTCGATCATCTGGTCAACGGTCTGCCGATCAATCAGCTTGCCGCATCGCGGGCAGTGAGGGGAACCGATGCGGGCGTACAGCAGACGAAGATAATCATAAACCTCCGTCACGGTGCCAACCGTTGAACGCGGGTTCCGACTGGCTCCCCTTTGGTCGATGGAAATCGCCGGCGAAAGGCCTTCTATCGAATCGATGTCCGGTTTTTCCATTTGGCCGAGAAACTGGCGCGCGTAGGATGACAGCGACTCAACATAGCGTCGTTGCCCCTCAGCGTATATGGTATCGAAAGCCAGCGAGGATTTACCCGAACCCGACAACCCGGTCAGCACCACCAACTTGTCACGAGGGATTTCCAAATTGATGTTTTTCAAATTGTGCTCGCGAGCACCTTGTATGCGAATTGACGGTTGCATATCCTACCCTTCTCGATCTTGAAGCGACCTGCCGGCAAAGCAAGCACATTCTCGGTCTTTACTGCAACTATTAATTTTAACATATTCATGGAATTTATGAAGAAAAACCATGAAGAATTCACGAAAGATTCATCAACAGCGACAAACAAAGAAAACCTGCCTGATTCGGTTGAACGAGGCAGGTCATCTTGGTGACCCTAAGGAGAATCGAACTCCTGTTTCCGCCTTGAGAGGGCGACGTCTTGACCGCTTGACCATAGGGCCGTCATCGGGATGATGTCATCTCACATAAGCGAGAGCAATTATATCATGCTCAAATCATCCGCGCAAGCCAAGTCACCGTTTGTTGAACGGAGTATAGGGTCGGCGTCTTTGCACACATTTGTAAGCCGGGCGAATGATCCGGCCGCCACTGATCAGTTCTTCGATACGGTGAGCGCTCCAGCCGGCAATGCGGGCGACCGCAAAGATCGGTGTAAAAAGCTGCGGCGGGATGCCCAGCATGCTGTAAACCAATCCGGAATAGAAGTCCACGTTGGCGCAGATCACCTTGTCATTTTTTTTGGCATTGCAAAAAACTTGCGGCGCCAATCGTTCGACCAACGTATACAACTCGTATTCTTTCTCCCGGCCGGATTCAAAAGCCAGCGCTCGGGCATAGTCGCGCAGCAGCTTGGCTCGGGGATCCGACAGGGTATAGACTGCATGCCCGATGCCGTAGATCAGACCCGACCGGTCGAAGGCTTTCTTGTCCAAAAGATTGACGAGGTGTTGGGTGATTTCTATTTCATTGCGCCAGTTCTTAACTTGTTTCTTCAGATCTTCCATCATGGCAAATGCCTTGCTGCTGGCGCCGCCGTGTTGCGGTCCCTTAAGGGATCCGATGGCGGCGGCGATGACCGAATAGGTATCGGATCCCGATGAGGAAACGGCATGGGTGACAAATGTCGAGTTGTTGCCGCCGCCATGTTCGGCGTGCAGAACCAGCGAAAGATCCAGAATTCTGGCCTCCAGATCGGTGAACTGGCCATCGGAACGGATCATGTGCAAAAGGTTCTGCGCCGTATTGTATTCGGGCAGTGGCGGATGAAGAAACAGACTGTCTCCATCAAAATAATGGCGTTTGGCCATATAGGCGTATGCCACCATGGTTGGAAAGCGGGCGATCAATTCGACGCACTGCCGCAAAACATTTTCAATGGATATGTCGTCGGCATTGTCGTCAAACGCGTACAGCGAGAGAACATTGCGCGCCAGTTTATTCATGACATCCGGGCTGGGCGCCTTGAGAATCATGTCCTCGGTAAATCCCAGCGGCAGCTGGCGATTGGCGGTCAGAAGCCCACTGAACCGATCCAGCTCCGCCGCGGTGGGCAGCTCGCCGAAAATCAGCAGATAGGCCACTTCCTCAAAGCCATAACGCTTATCATGGAAGAATCCGTTGACCAAATCATTGACGGCTATTCCACGGTAAAACAAACGGCCTTCGACCGGGATGCGGTCATTGTCATCCATGATATAGGAAAAAACCTCGCCGATTTCGGTCAGGCCGACCAGCACACCGGTGCCGTCTTCGTTGCGCAGACCGCGCTTAACGCTGTAGCGCTCGTACAAAGAGGTGGTAATCTGAGATCTGGCGACCGTGTTGTTGGCTAAATCTTTGACCATTTTTTTTTGATTGTCATCAAGCATAATTGGTCTTTCCTCCTTGATCAATCGGTCTGCTCACGCGCGCGGGTATCATTCAACAAGCCACCGGCGAGCAGGATCCGGGCCTGGCGGTCAGATAAATCCGAGGAGCACGCAATGGAAATCGATCGGGTGCGATTAAGCACCGCCAGCGGCTGACCGGAAGCCAAATCACGAATCTGCGCCTCCGCATTTTCGATGATCAATTCATCAAGCAGTCCAAGGTGATCGTAATCGGCCGGATTTTTAAATTGAAGGGGCAAAATGCCATTGTTGATCAAATTTGCCATATGGATTCTGGCAAACGACTTGGCCAACACCGCCCTGACTCCAAGCTGCAACGGTGCCAAGGCCGCGTGCTCGCGGCTGGATCCTTGCCCATAATTGGCTCCGGCAACGATGAATCCGCCGCCTTCGGCTTTGGCGCGCGCAGGAAATTCCGGATCGCAAGGTGTCAGGCAATGGTCGGCCAGATAGGGCACATTGGAACGATAAGGCAAAAGCTTGGCGTTGGAGGGCATGATGTGATCCGTGGTGATGTCGTCACCGACCGTAATCAGAACCTTGCCGGCAATATCGCCCGCAATCGCCTGATTAACCGGAAACGGCTTGATGTTGGGTCCGCGAATCACTTCGACAGATGAGCCGTTCTCGGCCGGCGGGATGATCAAATTGTCGTTGACGCTAAAATGCGACGGCAACGAAATTTGCGGAGCCGGGCCCAAGGTTCGCGGATCGGTCAGAACACCGGTCAAGGCGCTGGCGGCGGCGACCTCCGGCCCGACCAGATAAACACTGGCCGACGCCGTGCCCGAACGACCGTAAAAATTTCTGTTGTTGGTTCGGAGCGAAACCGCGTTGGTTCGCGGCGCTTGGCCCATACCGATGCAAGGCCCGCAAGCCGATTCCAAAATCCGCGCGCCGGCGGCAATCATGTCGGACAAGGCGCCGCGGTCGGCCAGCATATTCAGAACCTGCCGTGACCCGGGAGCAATAACCAGCGAGACATCCGGGTGGACCGACCGGCCTTTGAGAATGGCGGCAACCTTGAGCATATCCATCAAAGATGAGTTGGTGCAACTGCCAATGGCCACCTGATCGATGGCGATCGGCCCGATCCGGCGAACCGTGGCAACATTGTCCGGGCTGTGCGGGCGAGCCGCCAACGGCTCAAGCTCGGCCAGATCGATGTGCCAGTATTCATCGTAGACCGCATCGGCGTCCGGCTCCAGCGGCTGAAAGTCTTCTTCCCGTCCTTGCGCCGAAAGAAAAGCACGTGTCACATCATCACTGGGGAAAATCGAGGTGGTTGCACCGAGCTCGGCTCCCATATTGGTTATTGTGGCCCGTTCCGGAACGGTCAGATGGGCCAGCGCGTCGCCGGCATATTCGATGATTTTTCCCACGCCGCCTTTGACGGTCAGCCGCCGGAGCACTTCGAGAATGATATCCTTGGCGCTCACCCAGGGCTGCAGACGACCGGACAGTTCAATCTTGACCATGCGCGGCATGGTCAGGTAGTATGGACCGCCTCCCATGGCCACCGCCACATCCAGTCCGCCGGCACCGATCGCCAGCATGCCGATACCGCCGCAGGTTGGTGTATGGCTGTCCGATCCCAGCAATGTTTTGCCGGGCACGCCGAAGCGTTCGATATGAACCTGATGGCAAACACCGTTGCCGGGTTTGGAAAAAAGGATGCCGTATTTTTTGGCGACGGTCTGGATATACCTGTGGTCATCGGCATTCTCGAATCCGGTCTGCAGTGTGTTGTGGTCGATATAGGCCACCGACAGCTCGGTTTTGACGCGTGGCAAGCCAATAGCCTCGAATTGCAGATAAGCCATTGTGCCGGTTGAATCCTGAGTCAGGGTCTGATCAATCCGGATGGCAATTTCACAGCCGGCCGTCATTTCGCCGCTGAGCAGATGCCGGCTGATTATTTTTTGAGACATGGTCAAGCCCACGTTTGCTCCCTCCTAAAGATGTCGTATAGAATCTTCTAGATATTATTATTCATTTTGCAAGTTGCTGTCAATGTTAAGGCCGATCCGATATTGCATCAGGTCATGGCAGAGAACAGCTGCCGCCGCGGCGGCGTTAAGGGATTCGGCCCGTCCGGGCATGGCAATAGCCACCCGTTTTCGACAGATCGCCCTAGCCTCATGAGACAGGCCCCTTGCCTCGTTGCCGATGATCAGAGCCGCCGGCAATCGGAGATCAAACGGAAGATATTCGGTTGCCAAAGGGTCGGAGGCCAACAACGTGCCGGGCCGGTCGGCTGTCCGAAACCAAGCAGCAACCGCCTTGATATCGGAAAAACAGCCCAGCGGCAGATGAAAGCAAGAACCCATGGCTGCTCGGATAACCTTGTCGTTGAACGGATAAACGGTACCTTCGGTCAAAATGACAGCGTCAAAGGCAAACGCATCGGCGGTGCGAATCATCGTACCCAGATTGCCGGGGTCCTGAATGTTTTCCGCGACCAAATATAATCCGTTTTCGGACGGAGGATCCGGCAGCTGATCCAACGGCGGCGCTTGGCAAACCAATGCGATGCCCTGTGGGTTTTGTGTGCCGCAAAGCGTCTTGAACAGGCGATCCGGCAGAATCAGTGTCTGAACCGATGCTCCGGCCTGTTGTTCCAGCGATTTGGCGGCCGGCAGCTCGGCTGCCGAATCACTGAGGAGCAAATAGACCGCAACAACACCCGATTCCAGCGCATCTTGGCAGAGCCGGAATCCTTCGAGAAAAATCAAACCGGTTTTTTGACTTCGCCGCGGACGGCGGATGGCAACGATTGCCCGGTAGGTTGTATTGTCACGACTTTCAATTCGTCTGCGTTGATTTTTCATTTTCTTCTTTAAATGCCGTGAAGGACGGGCTCCCACCCGTCCTTGGCAATTCGACGATTATGAGACGCAACTTAAAGAGCTTGGCGGGCCTGCTCGCAAAGTGCGGTAAAACCGTCCGGATCACGGACAGCGATATCCGCTAGGATTTTACGATCAAGGTTGATCTGCGCCCGTGAAAGGCCGTTCATAAAGCGACTGTAGGACAGGCCATTGAGACGAGCGGCTGCGTTGATGCGGGTAATCCACAATTTGCGAAATTCCCGTTTTTTGTTGCGACGGTCCCGATAAGCATAGCTCAGGGACTTCATGACTTGTTGATTGGCGACTTTAAACTGCTTGCTTTTATTACCGAAATAACCCTTGGATAGTTTGAGAACCTTCTTGTGCCGTGCCCTACCGCGCACGGACCGCTTAACTCTGGTCATATTGGAAAACCTCCCGATTTATTGCTGTGTTTGCAGGCGCATTCTTATTTGTAAGGAATGAGCTTGAGAATGTTTTTTTGGTCAGGCGGTGAAGCCACCAACAGTTTGCGCAGGTTGCGTTTCCGCTTGGTTGTCTTCTTGGTCAGGATATGCCTTCTGTATGCCTGGGTTCGCAGCACTTTACCGGTACCGGTGACCTTAAACCTTTTTTTTGATGAACTGTGTGTCTTCTGCTTTGGCATTTGCGCTTCCTCCTCGATCTATGCTACTTGTGTTGTTTGGTTTAATTTTTTCTTGGTGCAAGATACAAGACCATGTTGCGGCCTTCGACTCGCGGTTCACGGTCAACCTGCCCGAATCCTTCGCAGGCCGCGACAAACTGCTCCAGCACGTCAAAGCCACGGTGTGTATAGGCCATTTCCCGTCCTCGAAACTTAAGCACAACCTTGACCCGATCGCCATCCTGCAGGAATCGGCAGGCATTTCTGGTCTTATATTCGAGATCGTGCGCTTCGGTGTTCAGCTTAAGTTGGACTTCCTTGACTTCTGTCACTTTTTGATTTTTCTTGGCCTCGCGTTCCCTCTTGGCCTGTTCGAACATGTACTTGCCGTAATCCATGATCCTACAGACCGGATTGTCCGCTTGTGACGCAACCAGAACCAGATCCAGATCCTGATCAGCAGCCCGTTTTCTGGCTTCGGCCAATGGAACAATCCCAACCATGCTGCCATCACTTTCGATCAGCCGCACGTTCTGAAATGTAATTTGATCATTGACCATAAGACCACTGCTCCGCTTGCCGATAACCATGCACCCCCTGTAAAATAAAAAATGAGCCGATGTTCCACATCCGCTCAAGCCGCAAACATATCCGCCCAACCGGCGAATGTCTTTAGCGATTAACCTCTTCGCTGAGCTTGAGGTGAGAAGCGGATGCTTCTACTTGTTAACAGAACGTATTTTATCTAGTTGCTGCTTGTTTGTCAAGAATAATTGTGATATCGTGTCGTTAACTGCGCAAAAATGGTTTTCGCGGGTACCAAGGGAGGACTTAAAATATGATTTCCAAATCGATCGCCGAACGTATGGATAAAGGATCTTGGATCCGGAAAATGTTTGAAGAGGGTGGTCGGCTCAAAGCGCTTTACGGCGCGGAGAACGTCTTTGATTTCAGTCTGGGGAATCCCGATCTGGAACCACCGGTCGAGGTGCTGAACGCCATTCGCGAGCTGGCGGCCGACCCGACACCCGGATTACACGGTTATATGAGCAATGCCGGCTATCTTTCAACCCGTCAGGCTGTCGCCGGATTGGTCAGCCGGCGCTCGGGGCTGGATGTTCCAGCATCGGCCGTCTGCATGACCGTCGGTGCCGGCGGCGCACTTAATGTCGCGCTCAAAGCCATCCTCGATCCTGGTGACGAGGTCATCATTTTGGCCCCATATTTCTTTGAATATACATCCTATACCGGTAATCACAATGGTGTGCCGGTCATCGTCAGTTGTGACCGGGAAACACTTTTGCCCGATTTTGATGCCATTCGACGCGCCATTACACCACGCACCAAAGCTCTTATTCTGAATTCACCCAACAATCCCTCCGGTGTTATTTATCCGGCTGAAAGCCTGATTCAGCTTGACGCTCTCCTAAAGGAAGCTCCCCGGACCATCTACGTGCTGTCCGATGAGCCCTACAATGAGCTGGTCTTTGACAATCAAGCCGTACCCGACACCATGGCCCACATCAGCAACGCCATCATCTGTACCAGCTGGAGCAAATCCTTGTCGCTGGCCGGCGATCGAATCGGCTATCTGGCGGTCAGTCCCCGGTGCGAGGATTTCGACCGACTGATCGATGCCGTCCCCTTTTGCAACCGGACCCTCGGGTTTGTCAACGCACCGGCATTTTTTCAGCGTGTGGTCGAAAAAGCCATCCACGCCCGCGTCGATATCAAAAAATACGAGGAGCGGCGGGATTTGCTGTTGAGGGTCCTCCGAGATGCCGGTTTCGAGGTCAATTGTCCGGCCGGGGGCATTTACCTGTTCCCTCGTTCACCCATTGAAGACGATGTGGCCTTCGCCCAGGCCTGCGCCAAGCACAACGTCACCCTTGTGCCGGGAACCGGTTTTGGCTTCCCGGGTTATGTGCGCCTCTGTTTTGCCACCAGTCGAGAAACCATCCTCGGGTCCGCCCGGGCCTTCCGAATCATCGGTCGTGAATTCGGCCTGAACTAAATCAAGAAAACCCGCTAAAAAAAGACCGGCCCTGCTGCTTGCAATCTTGGAGCAGAGCCGGTTTTTTCTTGATTTGATGAGTTATTGATTGAGTTGAATATCCAGGCTGGTGGGTAGCGGAATAACAATACCCTCTTCGTCAAAACGCTGTTTAACCTGTTCAATCACATCAAAACGGATCTGCCAGTAATTGGCTGAATCGACCCAGACTCGGACGGCATAAATCATGCCGCTCTCGG
>JAAYNF010000103.1 GCA_012520975.1 Clostridiaceae bacterium
CGCGCCGAGAAAAGAACCAATCGCGTCAACTACAGCATTCGTCGAATCTGAGCCGAACAGGAGGAAATCCCATGGAATTTTTAGACAGTCTGTTGATCTCGGTTTTGGGCATAGCGATTGTTTTCGCGGTTCTGGTGGCGCTGATTCTGATGATCTATCTGCTGAGCGCAATTTCACGTCAGATCAGCAAATCCAAAGCCGGTGATTCCGACCCGGAAAAGGATGGACAGGAAACCATACCTGTCATATCGGCTCCGTCCGCCGAGCCGCAAACCCTCAGTTTGATTGATGTGGATGAGAAAACGGCGGCCATGATCATGGCCATCGTTTGCGACGAAACCGGAATTCCCCCCAATCAATTATATTTCAAATCAATCCGGCGTGTGCAGGACGAGGCGCCGGTTCAGAATGAAGGAGTATGATTTCATGAAATACATCGTTACCATTAATTCGCAAAACTATGAAGTTGAGGTCGAAAAGGGTGAAGCGCGTGTATTGTCGATAACCGCGGCCGCCCAGGCTCCCATAACGGCCATTGAGGTGCCGGCTGTTGCTACTGTTTCGACACCGGCTGCCGATGCTGCGCCAACGATCGCTCCGGCCGGTGAGGTTTTGGCCGCTCCGATGCCCGGTACGATATTGTCAATCCAGAAACGTGTCGGCGATCGGGTCAAAGCCGGCGAGGTTGTCCTCATCCTTGAAGCCATGAAAATGGAAAATGAAGTGGTCGCCATGCATGATGGAACAGTCGCTCAAATTCTGGTCAGCAAAGGTTCGTCTGTCTCTACCGGCGATCCTCTGGTCACGTTTAGCTAGAGGGAGGAACCGTCATGTTGTTGAAGACAATGGAAAATCTGTGGATCAGTTCCGGCTTTGCCACTCTTGATCTGCCTCACATCATTATGCTGCTTCTGGCCTTTGCGTTGATTTATCTGGCTATAGTCAAACAATTTGAGCCTTTGGTTTTATTGCCGATCGCCTTCGGTATACTGCTGGCCAATCTTCCCATCACCGGCATCATGGCCGAGCCGGTTGACGGCGCACCCGGCGGATTGCTCTACTATCTTTACCAAGGTGTCAAGCTTGGCATCTATCCGTCCTTGATCTTTATGGGCATCGGCGCCATGACCGATTTCGGACCGTTGCTTGCGCGCCCGTCCAGCTTGCTGCTCGGGGCTGCCGCCCAATTCGGTATCTACGTAGCCTTTATTGTTTCCCGGCTGCTGGGCTTTAATGTGCAGGAAGCCGCGTCGATCGGCATCATCGGCGGCGCCGACGGGCCGACCGCCATTTTTCTGACAACCAAGTTGGCGCCGCATCTTCTGCCGGCGGTCACCATCGCCGCCTATTCCTACATGGCTTTGATTCCCATGATTCAACCGCCGATCATGCGCCTGCTGACCACCAAAAAGGAGCGCCAGACCGTCATGGGACAAATGCGGACCGTTTCCAAAGTTGAAAAAATTGTCTTTCCTATTTTGGTGACCGTTATTTCGGTGTTGCTGTTGCCATCCGTAGCGCCTCTGATCGGTATGCTGATGCTCGGCAATTTGTTCCGTGAATGTGGCGTGGTCGAGCGGCTGTCCAAAACAGCGCAAAACGAATTGATCAATATCGTCACGATCTTTCTTGGCGTGACGGTCGGCGCGACCGCGACCGCCGAGCAGTTTTTGAAATTGGAAACCCTCAAGATCATCGTCTTGGGACTTTTTGCCTTTGCCTTTAGTACCGTTGGCGGCGTGCTCTTTGGTAAACTGATGTATGCTGTTACCCGGGGAAAGGTCAATCCGTTGATCGGTTCGGCCGGCGTCTCGGCTGTCCCGATGGCGGCGCGTGTTTCGCAAATCGAAGGACAAAGGGCCAATCCGGCCAACTATCTGCTGATGCATGCGATGGGACCCAACGTGGCGGGGGTCATCGGCTCTGCCGTCGCCGCCGGCTTTTTACTGGCAATGTACGGAGGCTAGCTATAAGCTTTATAGCTTTAGCAGATGCCGTGCTCAACAGCGTGAAGGTTGCTTCTATACGAGCACCCGGGCATTGTATTTCTCAAAAAGTCCGATAAGTTGCGGGATGTTATTTCCAAGCTTTCGAATCTCGGCGGAAAGTTCCTCGAACTGTTCCGGCGCGAGCTGCTTTTTCGCGCGCTCAAGCATCATATCTATCGTTACTGAAACATCCGGCTTTTTAGGAACAATGTCACATGTACCCTGATACCATTCAAGGAGTTGCTGCTTCATCCCGATTATCACATCGGCGTAAAGCGGATTATGTATCTCATTTCGGGATTCTGACGCATCTTTCCTCAAATCGTAGAATTCATCTTCCTCATAGAGACGGAGAACGAATTTGTAATCTTTTGTCCTGATCATCGTCGCTTTCGTATGTGCGATATCGTCAAGCTGCGCTGTCATACGAGGCCAGAACAAGGCCTCTTGGGGCAAACCGCTCCCTCTTGTCTCGCTGCACTGCAGCACCTCATCTTTTGTCCTTCCGCCTTCGCTGCAAACGAACGTACGGTTTATGGTCGACCGATCAGCAAGAACAGGACGCAGGCTGCGGCCGAAATGGGTGTGGTTGGGCTCAACATCGGCGAAATCCATCGCTGTTGCGTAGAAATCCACAAGTTCTGTCAAGCTGTCTGTAATCCCGGGACTTACCGGTATGCCCTTGTGAGGCTTGATAAGCAGAGGTACTTTGACAAGGCTGTCCTGCATCAAGTTCTGCGCCTTGCAGGGCAATCCGTAATCACCGGCGAAATCGCCGTGGTCGCTGAAAAAAAAGATGGCGGTGTCATCATACAGGCCTTCCTCGCGAAGCGCGGCGCAGAGTCGACCGAACATAACGTCAATCTTCATACACATGCCGAGATAGCATGTCCTCAAGCGATTCCAATCCTCTTCGGTATAATCGTCCATACCAATATTTTGATGGAGCAGCTGAAGCATCCTCGGCCGATTAGCCAAATCTTCCGGTGCGGGAATCCGAGGCGGAAGCTTCTTGCTGTCGATAGCGCTGAAATAAGGCTCCTCAATCTGATACGGCGGATGAGGATAAAAAAGTCCAAGAAAAACGCAGAACGGTTGATCTTTAGGGGGATTGCGGATCAGCTCGATCGCCTTATCCACCGCTTCGTCATCCGAATTGTAGTTTTTTCCGTCTTCATCAAGCTTCAGTCGCCCGTTGTAAAATGAATAGTAGTTCTTGTCGCCCGGCTCTCCTCTGGGATTCGGATTCTCGGGGCCGGGATTCGGCTTGCACTCGCTACCCTGAAAAAACTCGCTGCAATGCTGTTCAAAGATCCCCGCGTACTGAGCAGGAAGAAAATCATTGCGCCGGTTCATCCAAACATAATATCCTGCGTTTTTAAGTTCCTCCAAGAGGCTGCTCTCTTCGGGGTGAAGCATATAGGACTGCGTCCGGTGCCCTCGGACATGCGGGTAGAGGCCGGTCAAAAAACTACAGCGGCTAGGAACGCAAACAGGATTCTGGCAGAATGCGTTTCTGAACGATACGGCATCCAGCCTTGCAAAACGATCAAGGTTCGGCGTCATCGCTGCGGAATTTCCTAAGTGGGCAAGAGAATCAGCCCTCATCTGGTCCGGGTTGAAAATTATAATATTGGGTTTCATTCACTCTTCTCCTATCTGCCTATCCCTTAACCGAGCCGGCCATCAAACCTTTGGCGAAATACTTCTGAAAGAATGGGTAGAGAATCAGAATAGGCAGGATACCCACGACCGCCACCGCCATCCGAATAGTAGTTGAGGGCAGATCGGCAGCCGAAACACCGGACGAGGTGCCAAGGGAGGCCAAAACGGATACACTTTCGTTGATGGCGTTGAGCACGGCCTGGATAGAATATAAGGCCTTATCATCAACGTAATGCAGGGAATTTTGCCAGTCATTCCAATAAGCGATCCCGTTCATCAAGCCAACCGTGGCCAAAATCGGAGTGCCCAACGGCAAGACCAGTCGGAAAAAGATGAGGAATTCATTGGCGCCATCGATTCTGGCCGACTCATAGATTTCAACCGGGATGCTATGCTCAAAATAGTTGCGGACCAGCATGATCATGAAAGCGTTCATCAACAAATTGGGAACCAGCAAGGCGAAAATTGTATTTTTAATGCCAAATATCGTCACATAACTCACATAAGTAGCCACCAAGCCACCGTTAAACAGCATGGTGAAGACCACGAGAAAGTTTAAAATTTTAACCCCCGGGAGATCTCTTTTGGCCAGGACATAGGCAGTTAGGGATGTCAGCCCAACATTGGCGATGACACCGATAAACGTGACAACCACCGTTACGCCATAAGCGCGGAAAAAGACATTGCTGTTTTCCCAAATATATTGATAAGCCTCCAGGGAAAATTTTTCCGGCCAATACGAGTAGCCGTTGAGCAGAGCCACACGATCATCGGTGAAAGATGAAATAATCAATAAAATAAAAGGCAGCAGGGCCAGTGCCGATAAAATGGCCATTACGATATGTGACGCGATCTGCCACCGCTTTTGTTCGGCAAAATTCATACTCGTACCTTCCTAGAACAGAGAGCTTTTTCGATCTACTTTCGAAACAATGGCATTGGCCGTAACAATAAAAACAAAGCCCACAACCGATTGCAAAAAACTGGCTGCCGCCGACATGCCATAATTATTGTTGACCATTAAGGCTCGGTACACATAGGTGTCGATGGTTTGCGTGGTCCCATACAATGCGCCCTGATTCATCGGAACCTGATAGAAGAGGCCGAAATCGGAGCGGAAGATCTGCCCGATACCCAGTATGACCAGCATAATAATCGTCGGTTTGACCAAGGGCAGGGTGATTTTACGAATCTGCTGCCATTTGGTGGCGCCATCAATGGTCGCAGCTTCATAATAAGAACTGTCGATACCAAGAATGCTGGATAAATAAAGCAGCATCCCAAAGCCGACGCCACGCCACTGATGCACAAAAGTCAGGATAAAGGGCCAGTATTTGGCATCGGCGTACCAGTTGACCTTCTCCAAGCCGAGACCGGCCAGAATTGTATTGTTGATAAAGCCGGTGCTGGGCGCTAGGTAAGCGTAAACGAGATAAGCGATGACCACCATCGACATCAGATGGGGCAACAGAATTGTGGTCTGATAAAACTTTTTGGCTCGTTTATTAACAATCTCATTGAATAATATCGCCACGCTCAATCCGATCAGAACATTAAGAAAAATCCAGAACAGATTGTAGAGCAATGTGTTCCGGATCATAATGGTCGCATCATTGCTGGCAAATAAAAATCGAAAATTTTTGAAGGCAATCCATTGGCTGCCGGAAATGCCAAGCTTGAAGCTGAATTGTTTAAAGGCCAACTGCAATCCATAGAGCGGTATGTAATTATTAATCAGTAAATAGGTGAAGCCGGGCAAAGCCATGATGTAATAAGGAACAAAATGTTTCCAATTCCGCTTCTTTTTCTTTTGACGCAGTTTTAAATTCATGTTGACTCCTGTTGCCGGCGAGACGGGACGAGCGGCTCGGGCCGCCCGCCCCGTTCTGATCGGCCTTAAAATGAATTAGCCCTGATTTTTCAGATATTGATTAATTTGTTCCTGATTGGCGGCAATGACATCATCGATACCGCTGAGTTTCAGTTTTTGATTGAATTCGGCCAGCAGAGCCAACGTTGCCTCTTCGCTGTCAGCCATACCGTTGTTTAGACGCGGAATATATTCCAAAATGGTGGAGTTGATCACCGAAGATTCGGTTTGAAAGGCACTGTCATCAAAAGTATAGCCCAATAATGGCGACAAGGTGGCATTGGCTTCCATCTCTTTCAGCTTGGCAACATAATCTTCGCCGTTGGGCGAGAGGATCAGCATTTTTTCCGGATCTCCACCGACGAAGAAGGTCGGGGCATAGCTTCCGGTTCTGGCGATCACGCTGTTGGAGCCATCGACAAAGGTGTAATCGACATCCTTGAGTCCATAGCTTAAAATGTTGGCAACTTCGCCGTTTTCATACATAAAGTTCAAGAAATCCATGGCTTTGTCCGGGCGTTGGCTGTTGGAGGCGATGCCCCACATATATTCCGTGGTTGTGGCATTGGTCACCACCGGTTCAACCAGTGTAACCCAGCCCAGTTCAAAATCCTTATAGTCGGCCTGACGCTGAGCCATGATGGTGCTATTGATGTCCGAAACCACCGCAAACAATTGGCCGGCTGCAAAATAGGCCTGACCGGGATTGCTGTCCGTCGGATCACCGGGTTGCAAGCCCTCTTTTTTCCACCGGTGCATGGTCAGAATATAGTCTTTGTACATATCGGTTTCATAGAAGTTAACAACGGTGGGCTCCGCTTGCGGATCGAGAATGATGCCGTAGGCCTGTTCATTACCGTAACCCTCAAAAGCTTTCAGCCAATAAAGATAGTTTAGCTCGCCGCTACCCGAATAATAAGGCATGATTTCCGGATCGGCAGCCTTGACCTGACGGAAAATCTCGGTCAAATCTTCAAATTTCATTTTTTCCGGTACGGTAATGTTGTGCTGATCGGCAAAGGTTTTGTTGTAGTATATGCCTTTGGCATTGGCATTATAGGGTTTGGCCGGAATGGCCAGCTGCTGCCCGGCGGCAAATCCTGCTTCCAGCAGTTCTTCGCTGAAAACCTCGAGCACCTCCTGACCGCGCGTAGCCAATAAATCATCCTGATTCATATCATAGAGCAGATCGGCTCCAACCATCGATGATAGACGCTGAACGGTGGCTACATGGATCAGATCGATTTTTTCATCCCCAGCCACGGCCATGCTCGTGGTATTGCGAACTTCACTAATCCAGACTTCTTGGATCTGGACCTTGGTGTTGATCGCCGGCAGGGTAATGGCATTGATCGCCGCTTCCCGGTCCTCTCGGCCTTCATAATTGGTTCCCGGCAGGACGACAACCTGAATTGCCACCGTATAGGGATCTTCTTCCATATCAATGATGGTCGTGGGTGTTGTTTCGGACTGTGACGGGTCTGTGGTTTTTTGCGGTTCCTTGCTGCTCTGCTGCGGCGTGGTGGTTCCATCACCGGCGCAGCCGGATATCAGAGCCATGGCAACCGCCACAATTAACAGAGCACTGATCAGCCTTCTTTTCATATTTTACCTCCTCTTTCATAACCGTCGAAAAATATCGGCAGTTTGGACAGTATATATATGAGCGTAGCCAATATCGGCGCCGTCATGTTGCAAATTCCTGATTTCTTTTTGACATTATTATGATGTTTTTCATAAAGATTGCCTAATAAGAGATTCGTTTTGTTCACCGTATTGCACAAAACCACAGGGTTATTCTGCAAATCTGTGACGATACTCGCTCGGAGTGAAACCGGTATTTTTTTTGAACAAACGAGTAAAGTAAGACAGGTTTTCAAAACCAACCAAATCGGCCACGTAATTGATGTTGTAATCACTGTGTTTGAGCAGATGGCCGGCCATGAGCAGCCGTTGTTCGTTAATGTATTGGGTCAGTGACATGCCCGTTTCTTTCTTGAAAATCCGCATCAGATGCTGGTCGTTAATATGAACCAGCCGGGCCAGATCTTCAACATATAGTTTCTCCCGCAGATTTCTTTGGATAAATTGCTTAATGAATTCGATCCGGTCTTCCGGTGATATCGGTATCCCCTCCCGGTCAACGGGTTCAGTCGGAGGTTGGATCTGCTGTAAGATCAGTTCCAGTTTGTCCCGGCTGATCAGGCGTTTTCGCTGCTCGGCAAATTGCGCGAGCAGTGTTTTGAGTTCGGTATAGTCGATCGGCTTTAAGACGTAATCCAGCACCTTGGCCTTCATGGCCTTTTTAATATAGTTGAAATCAGCATGGCAGGTGATGATGATGCTTTCGGTATCCGGATAATCCTTATTGATTGATTCAACCAAGGCCAGACCACTTTCACCCGGCATTTCAATGTCGCTGAGAACCAGATCAATATGCCCATCGGCCAGAATCTGCCTAGCTTGGTCGGCGTCTTGGGCGGTCAGAACCTCCGTGAAACCATAGGCCAGCCAATCCACTCTTTTTTTGAGATTATTGAGGGCAACCAATTCGTCATCAATCAATAAAATCCGCATACTTCTGCTCCTCATCAAAGTAAATGGGCAGGATCATTTCGATGTGCGTTCCACGGTTGTCGGCTCCGCGCCGAATCGTCAGCGACATTCTGTTGTCGTATAAATACTTAATCCTTTCGATGGTATTCTGAATACCGACGCCGAGCGTCTTTTGCGGCTGACCGGTTTTTTGGAAGGCGGCAATATCGGAAAGCACCCGCTCAGGGATACCTTCGCCCGTATCATCAATCTCGATCAGCATCCGGGCCGGTTTTTCCATCGAATCAATCGGGCTGACTTTGATCGTGATGTCGATTACCTGGCCAATCCGCAAGGTATATTTAATGGCGTTTTCGGCAAAATTTTGAATCAAAAGCGGTGGAATTAATGCCTTGGCCAAACCCGGATCACATTCAATGCGCGTGCTGAACAGTCCGATAAAGCGAGCCTTCTGAATTTCAAAATAATTATCAATGTGGTCCAGTTCCTGCTGTAGCGTGACAAAAAGCTGATCGTTTTTGACAATATAGCGAAAATATTTGGCTAGACAGAGCACCATTTTCTGAATCAGGTCGTATTGATCAGGTTCGTAGCTATAAATGAGATTCATGGCATTTAAAATAAAATGCGGCTGGATTTGCTGGCTAAGAAAACGAAGTTTGACCTGCCTGCGTTCCAGTTCCTTTTCGTAGACATCGATTTTTAAATTTTTAACCTGCTCCATCATTTGGTTGAAATTCCGGTTGATTTTTTCAAATTCACTGCCGGCTTTGCCGGTAGCAATCCGGTAATCCAGATCACCTTGTTCAACGTGTCTGATGCCGGCAACCAAGCGCTGGAGCGGCCGGCTGACCTGACGATTGATACTTATGATCAAGAGCGGAATAACCAGAATAACGGTTAAAACCGCAATGACCAGCAAAACGCCGGATGCCGTATCGGTCATCTGGTCAAAAATGCCGCCCAGATCATTGATCTCAACCAAAGACAGAGCGAACTTATCCATCTTATAAACAAAAACTTCGTATCGGTCGGCTTGTTGCAATTGTTCCAAGGTCAGGTTTTTTTTCGCCAAATAAGCTCGGCCCTTCTTGGTCAAGGGCAACCCTTCCTGATCGGCAAAAAAATGAATTTTCCCATGGTCTTCATTGGTGTAGCCAAGATCGATCAAAACACGTTCCAGGCTGACAATCGTACCGAAAATCATCTGATTCCAGTTTGTTCTGCTAATGTGGACACCGGTTTGGCTGATAATTATATTGTCGGCTTTGCCGCGACCATCGGCATTATAGGTAAAGCTTTCCAGTTCTTGGCGGTAAAGTTGCTGATCCCCCGGCATATAGCCCGCCATAATCGTATAGCCACGGCGGGGAAAACGAAAATACAGCACATTGATCCAAGGATATTCCATACGAATGTTTTTAAGGTCTTGATTAATGATGGTCAACAATTGGCCGTCGTTATGTCGGTTTCTGGTTTCTTCGGCCGCCAGTTGCACATATTCCGGTTCATTGATGCTCAAAAAAGTCAGTTTTCGTCCGGCCCGGCTGAGCATATCTTCAAAAGAACGACCCCGCATCTCGAGAACATTTTTGGTTTCAGCAAGGATTTCACGTCGATTGTTACGGACCACTCGCCCGGTCAAAATCAAGGTCATGATATTAATTGGCAGCACCAAAACAATCACAACAACGATTATTCTCAAAATTGTTGATTGAAAAATCGGTTTTCTCACCTGTTTTTTCCGCCTGTCCTTCGTGCGCATATTCACATTAATCCTGACCGACCCGCGAAAGAATGACCATGTTTGTCCGGCGCGAACCTTGTGATTATTATAGCATTGATTTTGTGCCGCCAATAAATGGCCCGTTCCGAATTGAGGCTGTGATATAATGAACATCATCTTCCTTACCGGAGGTCAATGTTATGCATCCTTCCGAGCCTGTCTCCCGTCTTTCCCGGCTGGTTTTCACCCGTTTCGGCAGACGTTTGGTCCGCGTCATCGGTCTTTTGTTGATGCTTGCACTGTTGGCTGCGGCCTGTTCCGCACCTTCCGACAGCAGCACCACGACGACCACCGCCCCCTCGGAAACCGCGCCTCCGACTTCCACATCGTCACCGACGCCGACACCGTCGCTCACACCCACACCATCGCCGACGCCGACACCTCCGATCACCGAACCGGATCGATTGGCCATCGACCTTCCGGACCTGCCGGGATATATGGCAGGGGAGCGAAATTCCGACGGCTCACAGACCAAGGTCTTTGCGGATGATCGTTCGATCCGTTGGTGGATCTTAAAGGGCGACAAGGTTGTGGGAAATTACACCCCGGAGGATACAATTGCCTTTGGCGATCCTGAAACCTTTACCGATGTGGAGGGAGTTCTGACCTTCCGCGGCAATCACTACCGCAACCGGCCGGCATGGGGAACAGCCGATATCAATGAAAAAAAGCTGGAAATCATCTGGACCCACAATATCGGATCGGTCAGCGGGCACAACAGCTGGTGGCCCGGGGCCGGCTGGACCGGTCAGCCGCTGCTGGTGCATTGGCCGGAAGAAACCCGACAGATCATGGGCCTGAATGAATCGGCCAAAGCGAAGGATCTGGTGGAGGTCATCTACCCGGTTTTTGACGGCAAAATCTATTTTCTCGACCTCGAGACCGGCAAGCGGACCCGTGATCCGATCCATGTCGGCTTCTCCTTCAAAGGCACCGCCAGCGCCGACCCACGGGGCTATCCCCTGCTTTATGCCGGTCAAGGCCTGCGCGAGGCCAATGGCCGGAAAGGCACTTTTTATTTTCATATCTTTGACCTGATCCAAAACAAACGCATCTATGGCATACCGGGCATTGAGCCCCTCTCCTTTCGTACTTGGTGGGGCGCGTTCGACTCATCCGCCCTGATCAACTGGCAGACCGACACCTTGTTCGAAGGCGGCGAAAACGGGCTCTTTTATAAAGTCAAACTCAATACCGTCTACGATCCCGAGGCCGGAACAGTGGCTATTGATCCCGAGATCCTCCGGCTGCGTTTCCGAACCCCAATCAACAAAGAATACGGCATCGAAAACTCAACCGTTGCCTACCGCAATCTCGGTTTTTTCGCCGATAACGATGGCGCGCTTGTCTGCCTTGACCTTACCACATTGGAGCCGATCTGGACCTATCACACCGGCGATGACCATGACAGCACACTGGTGCTGGAAGAAACCGAGGACGGAGTCTTCCTCTATTCGGCCAACACGCTGGATAAGCGCGGGAAATTACCCGGTACGGCCAATGACATCTGCAATATGCGTAAGTTTGATGCCTTGAGCGGTCAAATGCTCTGGCAATACGATGTTCCGGTTCTTTATGACTCGGTCCTTAATTCCGGCAGCTTGGCCACACCTCTTCTGGGCAGCGATGATTTCGCCGATCTGGTGATTTTTAACATCAGCAAGACCACCAGTTACACGGCAGGATTGCTGCTCGCGCTGGATAAGGACACCGGCCGGCCGGTCTGGGAACGGCCTCTTGACGCCCACAGTTGGAGCTCACCCATCGCCATTAAAGGTCAGGACGGTAAGTCCTATGGTGTTTTTGCCGATTCTGCGGGGAATTTGCATCTTTTTGATCCACGAACCGGTGAAGATTACACGACATTATTTATCGGCGGCAATTGCGAAGCTTCTCCTTCCGCGTACAATGACATGATTGTCGTTGCGACCTATGCTGCCAAAATATATGGAATCAAGGTCTCCTGACGGCTTTTTTAAGATCGGCGACCCGCAAATTAAAAACCGGCCGGCTCAAAAGATGGTAGTATAAAGATACCGTGTTTGTTTATTTCGCAAGAAAGGAGTTATTTGTATGCCGAAATTATCTTTGGATGATCAGATAGCCGCTTTGCAGGCCATGATCAACGACACCAAGAATTGTGTGTTTTTCGGTGGCGCCGGTGTGTCGACCGAAAGTGGATTGTCCGACTTTCGCAGTTCGGACGGCCTGTACAACCAAGAGTTTCCCCACCCGCCGGAAGTCATGCTCAGCCGCAGTTTTTTCCTGCAGCATCCGGACTCATTCTACGAGTTTTACCGGACAACGTTGATACACCCGGACATTCGTCCCAATCCGACCCATGATAAATTGGCTGAAATGGAGAAAGCCGGCCGATTGCGAGCCGTGGTCACGCAAAACATTGATGGTCTGCACCAGATGGCCGGCAGCAGCAATGTGCTGGAACTGCATGGCAGCATCTACCGGAATTACTGCCTTTCCTGCGGGGAAAAATATACCCTCGACCATCTTTTGAATACGACGGGGGTTCCGTATTGCTCCTGCGGGGGATTGATCCGTCCCGATGTCGTCCTGTACGAAGAAGGCTTGGATTCCGCGGTCCTGCGGCAGGCGGTTGATGCCATCCGCCGGGCCGACACACTGATTGTCGGCGGGACCTCCCTGTCGGTTTATCCGGCAGCCGGTCTGATTGATTATTACCAAGGTCGGCATTTGGTGATTATTAACAGAGACGCTACTTTTCTCGACCAACAAGCTGACTTGGCATTGCCCGGCCCGATCGGTCAGGTCATGGCCGGCATAAATATTCATTAATTCCAAGAGCTTCCATTCCAGCCAAAACATACAAAAAGCCGGTTAAATATAGTATGATAAGTCCCATCTATTATGAGGAGGAAACCCTATGCGTTCAGAAGTATTCAAACTTTATCCCGATCGTGATGATGTTACCCTGACCAGCTATGTGATAGCCGATTCCCCTGAAACCACAAAAGGAGCCAAACGACCGGGGGTCCTGGTCTGCCCCGGCGGCGCTTATCTTTTTTGTTCGGACCGCGAGGCCGAGCCGGTGGCCATACGGTTTGCCGCCATGGGATATCATGCTTTTGTTCTTCGCTATTCTGTTTATTATGAGGGTCGGCCGCCGGTAAACACCAATGAGTCAACCCTCGAAATGGTTCCTAATCCGCACAGCATCCATCCGGCACCGATGCGGGATATTGCCAAGGCATTCCTTTTTCTCCATGACCACGCCGACGCCTGGGCCCTCGACAGCAGCCGGATTGCCATTTGCGGTTTCTCTGCCGGCGCCCACAATTGCGCGATGTACTCCATGTATTGGCATGCGCCGGTGATCACGGAATTTTTCGGCCAACCTGAAGAAAAATTTCGCCCGGCGGCCAGTATTCTTGCTTATACGTTGAGCGATTATATTTTGTTGGCTGATACGGCCAAGAACTTAAAAGATCCCATGGGAAGGGCCTTGTTCAATGCCTCGGTTGTGGCTTTTACCGGAACATCAAACCCCGGCGCCGATTTGCTGGAGGCCGTCAGCCCGGCCAGGCAGGTCAACGCCAAAACACCCCCCATGTTTATCTGGTCGACCGCCGGCGATGGTCTGGTACCGGTGGAACACAGCACGGTGCTTGCCACTGCGCTGGCCGCCAAAAAAATTCCCTTTGAGCTGCACGTTTTCGAAGAGGGCGACCATGGTCTGAGCCTAGGCACCCAAGCCAGCGCCGAGTCTCGCTCGCAAATAAACGCTGATGTCGCCAAATGGTCCGCCTTGGCCGAAGCCTGGCTGGAAAAACGGCTGGCTCTTGACCTGCCGGCACTTTCCCATTGGGAGCTGGAAGCAAAAGCCGATCGTTAAAGACGTAAAACAACAAGCAGATTGATGTGATCAGAATGTGTTGGTTTTGCCTTCGTCTTTGGCTGATTGGAAAAAAGCATCAATGTTTGCCATGGGTGTCATCGGCGGGATGTCGCAACCGGATGAGAGAACGAAGTTTTTATAACCCTTCATTTCATTCATCAATTCAGCGGTCGCAGCAGCGATGGATTCCGGCGTACCGTGGGAAAACTGGGTGACCGGATCGATATTGCCCATAACCAAGCAATCGGCCGGCATTTTATCCATAATCTTTTTCATGGAAATGACATTGCCAAAATGAAACGCACGGGCGCCGGTGGCGACAAGGTCGTCAACCAGAGGGAGAACATTGCCGCAATTATGATAAACCACGAGGAAATGGTCGTCCTGAACCGCCTCGATAATCCGGGCAACATAATCCGCAGAAAATTCCGCATTCCAAGCCGGTGATAAGAGACCGGCCGCCGGTTCGGCCATCATAATGCCGTCGGCTCCGGCGGCTTTGAGCGCCAAGCTGTAGTTCAGCAAAAAAGTCGTGACTTTGTCCAAAACCTCGTGAACCATATCCGGATCATCAATGGCTTTGTACATGATTTCCGCCATTTCCAGCAGCCTTCCGGCCAAGGAAAACGGTCCGATGATACCTGCCAGGATCGGCCGGTCCTTGATCATGCTCTTCGCAAGGGTGATGGCCTTGATACACTCTTTGGTTCTGGCGGTGCCAACGGCGGGAATCCGGAGGGTCTTTGCATCCTCGGCGGTGTCAACCAGTCGACCGATAATATTCGGCACCTCATCATCATCAAATCGCGTTTCTGCTCCGAAAGCCTCGGCTTCAACCGAAAGATCCATATTGCTGACCGCCGCCAAAGTGGCATAACGATCCGCGATGGCTTTCATACAGAGCGCTTGTTTTTCACCGTCGCGGACCAGGTCGCTGACCGTCATGTCCAGCAGCTGAATCCCGGGAAAAGATAAGATCGGCAGGGGATCTTTGCGGGGATTGTTCAGGCAGTCATCCAGCCATTTTTTCATGTTCATCGGATACACCTCATTCATTCATTTTCGTCTCAATGATAACGTGTACGAAAACGCAAATATGCCACATCCTTTGTATTTTTTGCAATTATCCGACCAGTTTGATCCCGCTGAATAAAAGAGGTTGCCCTTTGGCGGCATGATGCGCCGGAAAGGCAACCTTTGATTTATGGTTTGACCGAAGTCTTGTTCAGGACTTTTTAATTGTCTCTTATCCTAAAATAACTTCCTTGCCGGTTTCGTGTGAAATGTAGATGGCCTCGAGAATTTGGGTCACGACAAAAGCCTGCTCCGGCTTGACCAGGGGCTCGGTATCATTAATGATCGCATCCAGCCACTGCTTTGCTTCTTCATATCCCGGTTCGCCCTGACCGCCTTCAAAATACGCGATGGCACCGGCGGGGGTCAGACGCTCTTCGGTCAACAACCCGTGACGGGCGGTATTGTAGATCAGCTCATTGACCGGGAAGCTCATGCCGGAATTGATTTCGGCGCCGGCCTTGGTACCGCAAAGGGTGGTGGAAGCTTCCTTGGACGTCAACATGTTGATGGCCCAGGACGCCTCAATGTTGATAGCGGAGCCATCGGCCATTTTGACCATGCCAAAGGCCGAATCTTCCACTTCGTAGGTTTCCGGATCCCAAGGTCCGAACATGTTGCCGTCAGGTCCGTGGGGCAGACGGCCAAGTTTATAGAACACGCTGCCGGTAACCGATACAGGTTTGTAGTTGTTCATCATCCAGAGGGTGATGTCCAGAGCATGGGTACCGATATCAATCAGCGGCCCGCCGCCCTGCAGAGCCTTGTTCGGGAATACGCCCCAGGTCGGAACGGCACGACGACGAATCGCATGGGCTTTGCCGTAGTAGATTTCGCCCAGTTCGCCGGCTTCGCAGGCCGCATGCAGGGCCTGAACTTCCGGACGGAAGCGGTTCTGATAGCCGATGGTAAACTTCTTGCCGGATTTCTTCCAGGC
>JAAYNF010000104.1 GCA_012520975.1 Clostridiaceae bacterium
CATTGCGGATCTCCTCGTAAAGCCGGGCGATATCGTGCCGATGAATTACCACTTTACAACGACGAAAGCGCATATCGAACGCTGCGGCGGTGAGGTTGTCGAACTTATTATCCCGGAAGGACTTCGCTACCAAAGCGACCACCCGTTCAAGGGTGATCTCGACACCAAAGCGCTGGCAAAGCTTCTGGAAGAAAATAAAGGACGGGTGCCGTTTGTCCGGGTCGAAGCCGGAACCAATCTGGTCGGGGGACAGCCGTTCTCCCTTGCCAATCTGAAAGAAACATCGGCGATCTGCAGGAAACATGATATCCCCCTTATCATGGATGCGTCGCTTCTTCAGGACAACCTCTACTTCTTGAAGATCAGGGATCAAGAATGTCAAGACCTCTCGTTGCGAGAGATCACGCGGGTGGTCTCCGACCTGTGCGACATCATCTACTTCTCGGCAAGAAAGCTCGGCTTTGCCCGGGGCGGCGGGATCTGCATGAGGGAGAGCCGACTCGTCGATCCGCTCAAAGAGTTGATCGTGCTGAATGAAGGTTTTCTCACCTACGGCGGCATGTCGGTCCGCGAGATCGAGGCGATCGCGGTCGGGCTGGAAGAGACAATGGATCTTTCCATTATTTCGCAGGGCCCGGAATTTATCGCTTACATGGTTGCCGAACTGGAAAAACGCGGTGTTCCGGTCGTGACGCCGGCGGGCGGCCTCGGTTGCCATCTCGACGCCTCCCGCTTTGTCTCGCATATTCCGCCAGAGCAGTATCCCGCCGCCGCTCTCGGCGCCGCCCTCTACATCGCCGGCAGCATCCGCGGGATGGAGCGCGGCACACTGAGCGAAAGCAGAGATGCCGAGGGTAATGAAACCATCGCCAAGATGGAGCTGCTGCGCCTTGCGGTGCCGCGCCGCGTCTTCACCATGAGCCAGATCGACTACACAATCGATCGCGTGACCTGGCTCTACGAAAACCGCAATCTGATTGGCGGCCTATTCTTCGAGCACGAGCCCAAAATTTTGCGCTTTTTCCTCGGCAAACTCGCCCCCCTGTCCAATTGGCAGGAAAAGCTTGCAGAAAAATTCTCCCGGGATCTGCCCAACTCACTCTGATCAACGCACCCGTTAAAGCCCAGAGGGGCTGCCTCTCGAGTTGTTTTCAGATAACTCTTGAGACAGCCCCTCATACCCATGTTCACAAAGGCGGAAAAATCTCACGATTTGGCGGGAAGTGATTCTCCTAGAAGCTGCATAAATTCCTGCCCCGTGATGTTTTCTTTTTCCAAGAGATAGGCGGATATTTTGTCCAGAGCGGTTCGGTTGGTCTCCAACAGGTTGTTGGCGTCCTGCTGGCACCGGACCAGAATGTTTCGCACCTCTTCATCGATTAAGGTTCCGGTCTGTTCCGAGTGATGGGCCACATTGCGCCCGTCCAAATACTGACTTTGGGTGCTTTCCAGACCCATGGGACCGAACCTTTCGCTCATGCCGTACTGAGTCACCATGCCCCTTGCCAGCTTGGTTGCCCGCTCAATGTCGTTGGATGCGCCTGTGCTCACTTCTCCGAAGACCAGGATCTCGGCGGCGCGTCCCCCCAGCAACGTGGTGATCTGCGCCAGAATTTCCGACTTGGTCATCAGATAACGTTCTTCCTCCGGCACGTTCATGGTATAACCCAGGGTTCCCATGGTGCGGGGAACGATGGTGATCTTCTGAACCGGCTGGCCTTTTTTTTGCAGGGCGCTGACCAGAGCATGTCCTACTTCGTGGTAGGCCACCATTTCGCGCTCCTTGGGATTCATCACGCGGTCTTTCTTTTCCTTGCCGGCGATGACCACCTCCACCGCCTCCATCAGATCCCTTTGCGCCACCAGCTTGCGCCCCTCCTTGACCGCCAGCAGCGCTCCTTCATTGATCATATTGGCAAGGTCGGCGCCGGTTGCGCCGCTGGTTGCCAATGCAATGTCGTGCAGGTCGACATCTGAATCCAGCTTAACCTTGGCGGCATGTACCTTCAGAATGGCCTCGCGTCCAAGAAGGTCGGGCTTGTCAACAATAATGCGCCGGTCAAAACGCCCGGGGCGGAGAAGGGCCTTGTCCAGCACTTCGGGGCGGTTTGTGGCCGCTAGGACAACGATGCCTTTTCCGCTGTCAAAGCCGTCCATCTCGGCCAGGAGCTGATTTAATGTTTGCTCCCTTTCATCGTTGGATCCCAGTTGGTTGTCCCGGCTCTTGCCGATGGCGTCGATTTCATCGATGAAGATGATACAGGGAGTATTTTTCTTGGCATTTTCAAACAGATCCCGGACACGGGATGCACCTACGCCGACGAACATCTCCACAAATTCACTGCCGGAGATGGAGTAGAAAGGAACACCCGATTCCCCTGCAACCGCTTTGGCCAGAAGCGTCTTCCCCGTTCCCGGAGGTCCCACTAGAAGAGCTCCCTTGGGTTGCTTGGCGCCAATCTCACGATATTTTTCCGGATGATGCAAAAAATCCACCATTTCGGTCAGGCTTTCCTTGGCTTCGTCTTGTCCGGCCACATCATCAAAAGTGACGCCGGTGTTCTTTTCCAAATTGTATAGCTTTGCCCGGCTTTTTCCGGCTCCGAAAATGCCGCCCAATCCGCCGCCGGGCGAATTTTTCCCGACCCGCTTCATGACATTGCGAATCACGAAAAAGTAAATCAGATACATAATAAGCGTGGGCATAATCCACATGGTGATGAAGCTTCTAAAGGGCGAGGCATTGGTATTGCTGCTCACTTGGCTAAAGATCACGCCATTTTGGGAAAGCCGGTTGACCAAATCGGGATCATCCACCCGAACGGCGGCATAGTTGGCGCCCGCCACCGGCGCCGGGTGCAGCCCTTCTACCCGTCCGTCCGGATAAAGTATTTTTTCTACCTCGGCCAAATCCGCATCGGCGTCGATTGTAATTTGCAATTGACTTTCACTCAACAAGGCCTGATCCACATTTCCGCTTTCCACCAGCTCAATGAATTGGCTGTATCCAATGGTCTGCGCTGATTTGCTGACTCTGTCGGCAAAAAATGTGTTGATTAAAAAAGTGATGAGAAATACGATCAAGAGGATGTTGAAAATGTTCGGGCCTCTGGGTGTCTTGGGAGCAGGCTGGCCATTACCTCCGGTATGACCGCTGTAATTGCCGCTTGCGCCGCCTGAGTTCATCTGATTGGGCGCGCCTCCCTGAGCGTCGTTTTGTTCGGCATCCACCGTGTTTTTGATGTCGTCCTTTTCTTGGGGATTCATTTCTATCTTTCTCCTTCTCCATTGTAACGGCAGGCTGTAAAATAAAGTGAAACAACGGCGGTTCATCATCATCCGGTACGATGTCGACTACGACCACACGTTGGACAAAGAGCCTTGAACCACACTCTATAGTTTAACACGAAATAGAAACCGGGTAAACAACAGACGGCTGCCATTCCCCTCATGTCCGGTACCGGGAAGATGGTATGGATGACCGCGGATCAAAAAGTATTGGCACCTTCGCCGGCTCGTGCTATGATAAAAACATCGGTTTTACAACATTTTCATTTTATGTAAAGGTAGGCTGATGCATGGCGGATAACCCGGATCGTGATCAAGGCCTGACGGATGAGCAGGTTGCCGCACGAAGAGATGCCGGCCAGTCAAACAAGTTGCCTTCAACGGGGGGCAAAACCATCGGCCAAATCATTGCCGGCAACTTGTTTACCTTTTTTAATCTGCTCAACATTCTGATTTTTTTCCTGATCCTGCTGACCGGCCTGTATGCCAACACGCTCTTCATGGGTGTGATCATCAGCAACGTCCTTATTGGTATCATCCAAGAAATCCGAGCCAAGGTTGTCACGGATAAATTGAAGGTATTGACTCAGGTACATGCCACGGTTATTCGCAACGGCCGGTCGCAACAGATTTCTATTGAAGAAATTGTGCTCGATGACGTGCTCGTGTTGATGCCCGGCGACCAGATCGGTGCCGACGCGGTTGTCCTGACCTCACAAGAGCTGGAGGTCGATGAAGCCATGCTGACCGGCGAATCGGTACCGGTCATCAAAAAAATCGGCGACAAAGTCTTTTCGGGTAGTTTTGTTGTTTCGGGCAGCGCCACGGCAACGGTGACCCGGATCGGAGCCAAAGGCTTTGCTCAAACAATCACGGCCGAGGTTCGTAAATACAAACGGGCCCGTTCCGAAATACAAGACACGCTGGCTCGCATTATTCGATTTATTTCCCCTATCATTATTCCCATAGGAGTATTGCTGTTTCTTAACCAGTATCTGCGCGACCAGGTTACTTGGGAAGATGCGGTGGTCAGTTCCGCCGCCGCCATGATCGGCATGATCCCTGAGGGGCTGGTTTTGCTGACCAGCATCACGTTGGCTGTCAGCGTCACCCGGTTGGCCAGACGACGTACTTTGGTTCAAGAGCTGGCCGGCATTGAAGTTTTGGCCAGAGTCAATACCCTTTGTTTGGACAAAACCGGCACGCTTACGCTGGGAACATTGCGGGTGGCCGATGTAATCCGACTGGATCCGGAAGGAAGCCCTGCGCCTCCGGTCGTCGCGGAAACAGCTTTGGCTGCGGTGGTTGGCGCTTTTGATGATCGTAATGCCACCGCCAGCGTTCTGGCAAATCATTTTGGTCCCGGACCTGATTGGACGATATTGGCCGGCAAACCCTTTTCCTCGGCGCGCAAATGGTCCAGCGCTACTTTTGCGGGGAAGGGAACCTGGTATCTGGGGTCCGCCGCCTACATACTGGCCGACAGGCATCCGGATGTCATGAGCCGGGTCCGGACCTATGCCGCCCAAGGCTTCCGTACTGTTCTCCTTGCTTGGTCACCGGATCTTTCCGGCCAACAGGATCCGGTCGATTGCGCCGAACCCATCGCATTGGTCTTAATGTCCGATGCCATCCGTCCGGAAGCCAAAGCGTCCTTGGCTTATTTTGCCAACAATGATGTCAAAATAAAAATTATCTCGGGAGATCATCCGGCAACGGTCGCCGCCGTCGCCGCCGAGCTTGAACTTGAACATGCCGATCGGGTGATTGATGCCGCCACCATTCCGGATGATCCGGAAGCCATCACGGCGGCCGCCAACAAATATACCGTTTTCGGCCACGTCACTCCGGAAATGAAAAAGGCGCTGGTTCACGCCTTGAAAGCCAGTGGAGACATCGTGGCGATGACCGGAGACGGCATCAACGACGTTCCGGCCTTACGTGAAGCCGATTGCAGCATCGTCATGGCCTCTGGCAGCGATGCCGCAAAGGGTATGTCGCATATTCTGCTTTTAGATTCTGACTTTACCGTTTTGCCGGAAGTGGTAAAAGAAGGACGTCAAGTTGTCGCCAACATTGAGCGGGTGGCCAGTCTTTTTTTGGTCAAAACCACCTATGCCAGCATTCTGGCTTTTGTTTTTATCGTGATCGGTCGCTCCTATCCCTTCGACCCCATTCATCAGACACTGATCAGCAGCTTCACCATCGGTATCCCCAGTTTTTTTCTGGCCTTGGAAGAGAACCACAAACGCATCCAACCGGGTTTTCTCAGGCGTGTGATCTCATTTGCTGTCCCCGGCGGCTTGACCATTTCCCTTTTGGCGTTGATTCCGGAATTGCTGCAAATTGCTTTCCACATCGAGGATGGGCAGATACGGCTGATCACTGTGATATCAGCCGCCTTTGCCAGCTTTTTGATCTTGATCCGTGTTTGCTTGCCCTTGAATCTTAAACGAATACTGCTTATTTTTGCCATGGCCACCTGCTTTGTGGCCGGGGCGGTGGAATTTTCCGATCTTCTTCGTTTTCCTGTTCCGGAAACCCGAACTTGGGTCATCATTGCCGTACTGGTCGGGCTAACTTGGCCGCTTCTTGCGCTCTTTCGGAAAATCAGCAACAAACTGTCGGATCGTCTGATCCAAAATCTGCCTGTCGACTGAGACTTGATCAGGCCGTTGTCTGATCTTTCAGTTCGGCCTGTTTTTCCATTTCAATACGTTCCAAGGCGACAAAATCAATCTTGCCGACTTTTGTTCGTGGCAAATCGGCACAGAATTCAATCTCACGGGGCACGGCATAGGTAATCACGGTTTCTTCGAAATGCTGCGTGATCTGTTGGGCAAGTTTTTCCAGATCGGTCACACCGGGCTCCGGCACAACAAAAAGCTTGACCACTTTCATTTTGTACGGATGGGGAACGCCGATGGCGCAAGCCATCCGAACACCCGGCAATGCCGTGGCGGCATCTTCGATTTGTGAAGGAAATACCGAAACTCCCGACACCTTAAGGATACGTTTCATCCGTTGTTTGAAGTGGAAAAATCCATCCTGATCCATATTGCCGTAATCGCCGGTGTGAACCCAGTTCAGGCCGTCAGGATGTTGGCGAACCGTTTCAGCGGTGGCTTCAGGATCATCCAAGTAGCCCAGCATGACGGTCGGCGCATGGACGCAGAATTCGCCATCCTGACCGGGTTCAACCTCATCATAAGTTCCGGGAATCACAACCTTCATCAGGACATCCGCCAGCGGCAAACCGATGGAATTGCCCCGGGTATCCAGCATGGGATTGACCGTACAAACCGTAACCGTTTCGGTCAGCCCGTACCCTTCTCGCAGGGTACAGGAACCGTTTTGCTGCTTGATAAAAGCATCAACTCTGGATTTCAAATCCTTCGGCAGTGAATCGCCACCGCAGAAAACCGCCTTCAGGCAGGACAGATCGGCTTTGCGCAACTCGGTGCTCTGGAGAAGTCCCTCATAAAGGGTGGGAACCGCTGCGATGAAAGATGGCCTTTCCTTGATGATCGCCTCGGCTAAAACCTTGGGGGAAAACTGAGGGATCAGGATGGCGCACAAACCGTTAACAAGCATGGTATGCAGACCCATGCAAAGACCAAAGCCGTGAAAGAGCGGCAAAATTGTGATCATGGACATTCCGACCGGATCATAATCCGGTTGGTCGGCGTTGGTAATACCCACGAGCTGCGGACCTTGTATGGCCAGCACATTAAAATTGTAGGAAGACAACATAATGGTCTTGGGGGTTCCGGTTGTGCCGCCGCTGTGCAGATAGACCGCGCAACCATGGGCATCCACCTCTCGTCGATAACCGGGGTCCGCCGGAGCAAGGTCCATAAAATCCCGCCAGTTCAGATAGCGCGGATGTTTGGGCGTCGCGGCGATCTTGCGGCCTTTGGTCACAAAAAATCCGATTTTCAATCCAAAACTCAGATAGTCCATCAATGAGCAAACAATGGTGCGCCGGATGCGTGATTCCGGAAGTATCTCAAGGTGTTTTTCCAGCATGGCGTCCAAAACAAGCAAATAATCGCTGCGTGTCGTCCGGATGTAATGGGACATTTCCTCGGCCGTGGTCAGAGGATGAACCATATTGCAGATCCCGCCTATCCGATTGACCGCATAGAAGATCACGACGGCATGCGGCACATTGGGCAGACAGATCGTGATGACATCCCCGGTCTTAAAACCGATTTTGCGCAGACAGGCCGCCGCCCGGTCGATCTGGTCAAGCAGCTCTTCGTAACTGATATGTTTGCCCATAAAGGTTAAAGCCGGATAGGCGGGAAAACGTCTTGCTGCCCGTGCCACCAGCTCATACATTGTCAGATCCGGATAATCCATGGTCGACCGGAACCACGGATCGTAGTGGGCTTCCCAAGGCTTGCTCATCGTGTGTGTCCTTCCTGTTTTATGTTTGGCCGTAGTAGGCATTTTTTCCGTGCTTACGTTGATAATGGCGATCCAGCAGGGCTTGATCCAGCGGCATATGGCCGGGACTCAGCAGCCGGGTGTGGTACGCCATCATGGCGCACTCTTCCAAGACAACTGCATTTTGGACTGCATCTTCGGGGCCGGCTCCCCAAACAAAAGGACCGTGTCCGGCGACCAAGATCCCGGGCACGGCGTCAGGGTCAAGGTTGCGGTTTCGGAAGGTTTCCACAATCACCCGACCGGTTTCCTTTTCATAGTTCCCGTTGATCTCTTCATCGGTCAGATTCCGTGTGCAGGGGATATCGCCATAAAAATAATCCGCATGTGTCGTACCCAGAGCCGGTAAGTCCAGGCAGGCTTGAGCCCAGATGGTCGCCCAGCGCGAGTGCGTGTGCACAATGCCGCCGATGTTGGGAAAATGATGATAAAGCTCAAGGTGGGTCAAGGTGTCGCTGCTGGGCCTATAGGTGCCGCCGACAACCTTGCCGCTCAGATCGCAGGTTACAATATGCCGGGCTTCAAGGCGATCGTAAGGGACACCGCTCGGTTTGATGTAAATCACGCCTTTTTCACGATCAATGGCGCTGACATTCCCCCAGGTAAAAACCACCAGCCGGTGCGCGGGAAGATCCAGATTGGCCCGTAGGGTTCTGATCATCAGATTTTCCATGTCATCCGCCCCTTTCCTGTTCAAGCTTCATCTCTTGGATAGCATACACCAGATTTATATCGTTCGGCAAGAAGCCTCATCGGATCGATTGCTGTTCGACCGGATTGATTGTGCTATACTGGTGGCATCGATACTCCCCGGAGGTCCTATGGCCAGAATTAAAACCAGTTTTTTCTGCACGGAATGCGGACACGAAGCAAGCGGTTGGTTGGGGCGGTGTCCCGGCTGCGGAGCTTGGAACACGCTGGTCGAAGAGAAAAAAACCGCAAAAAACATTGCAGGCGGCGGATCATGGGTTTCGGCCCAGACAAAAGATCCGGTACCGGCCCGGCTGGCCGATGTAACCGCGACAACCGCCGGTCGCCTGTCCAGCGGCATCGGTGAGTTCGACCGGGTTCTGGGAGGCGGATTTGTCCGCGGTTCGTTGGTTTTGATCGGGGGGGATCCCGGCATCGGCAAATCAACTCTGTTGCTGCAGGTGTTTGGCCATATGTCGACCAGCAAGAAGATCCTTTATGTTACAGGTGAGGAATCGCCGCAACAGGTGAAGATCCGAGCCGATCGTCTGGGTCTTGGCGACAGCCGCCGAGGACATCTGTTGGCCGCAACCGGATTCTCGGTCATCGAACAGGTTTTACTGCGCGACAAACCCGACTTGGCCATTATCGATTCCATTCAGACGTTGTTTGTCGAAGAGCTCAACGCCGCCCCGGGCAGCGTCAGTCAGGTCCGGGAGGCCACTGCTGGTCTTTTGCGTCTGGCGAAAGAGCAGAACATCATCATCGTTCTGGTCGGTCATGTCACCAAGGACGGTGCCATTGCCGGCCCCAGAGTGCTGGAGCACATGGTTGATACCGTTCTTTATTTCGAAAGCACGAAACATTTGCAGCTGCGCTTGCTGCGCGCCGTGAAAAACCGTTTTGGCGCCACCGATGAACTGGGTGTCTTTGAAATGAGCCAGCAAGGGCTGATTGAAGTGGAAAACGCCTCCTTGGCCCTGCTGGAGGGTCGGCCCCTTCAAGTGCCCGGCTCGGTGGTCACCGCCTGCATGGAGGGCACCCGTGCTTTGTTGGTGGAAATCCAGGCACTGTTGGTTGAATCCGCCTATGGTTCGCCCCAGCGCATGGCACAAGGTGTGGATCGTAATCGGGTGACCATGCTGCTGGCGGTTCTGGATAAATTGTTCCGGTTCGGTTTAAACAATATGGACACCTATGTTAATGTGGTCGGCGGCCTGCGTATCACGGAGCCTTCGGCTGATCTGGCCATCGCCGGCGCCATTGTCTCCAGCCTGAAAAACAAACCGCTGCGGGACAATTGTCTGCTGCTTGGCGAAATCGGTCTGTCAGGGGAGATCCGCAGTGTATCTTTGGCCGAACGCCGCATCAATGAAGCCGCGCGGCTTGGATTTGGCAATTTTATTCTTCCGGGGAGCTGTCGTACCGCTCTGGCCAAAACCCAATTGCCGGACTCTTGTCAGCTGTATTATGTCGACCGCTTGAGTGAAGCCTTGGACATCATTTTTGACTGATCCGGCAGGAGGGAATTTTTTCATGCAAGCGACGGTTAACCGCAAAAAAGCTGTCTACGCCATCATTCCGGCTGCCGGCACCGGGTCGCGCATGAAAACTTCGCAAAACAAGCCCTTTTTGCAAGTCGGCCGCTTTCCGGTGATCATTCGCACCCTGCGGATCTTTGAATCACACCCGCGAATCGATGGATTTCTAATTGTGGCCCGGGAGGACGAAGTCACCGCCATGGCTCAATTGGTGGCGCAATATGAGCTGGATAAATGTCTCGGGGTCGTCCCCGGCGGCAAAACCCGAACGCTTTCGGTCATGAACGGACTTGACGCGCTGAAAAGAACAATAAAAAGTGCCGAAGACAGTCTGGTCGTGGTACACGATGGCGCTCGTTGCTTTGTCACACCGGATGTTATCAGCCGCGTGATCACCGGCATTGAAACATTTGGCGCTTGCGGCGCCGCAGTGGCGGTTCACGACACGATCAAGCGGATTTCCGTCGATGGTCGTGTTTTGGGGACCTTGCCTCGCAGCCGACTTCGAGCCATGCAAACGCCGCAGGGATCCACATTCGATCGGCTTTATACCGCCTATCGCCAAGTCATTGAAAAAGGATTGACGGCCACCGACGATTTGGCGGTCCTGGAAGAGGCCGGCATTCCCG
>JAAYNF010000105.1 GCA_012520975.1 Clostridiaceae bacterium
AGGTCAAAAACCTCCAGCCCTTTTCCTTCAAGCATCATGCCGACCAGATTTTTGCCAATGTCATGCAGATCGCCCTTGACGGTTCCCAAAATCGCCCGGCCGGTGGCTTTGACACCGTCGGCGGCGAGCAGCGGCTTGAGGATTTCCGTTCCGGCTTTCATGGCCCGGGCGGCGATCAACACGTCGGGCACATAGACCTCGTTATTCTTGAATTTGACACCGATGACGCTCATGCCTGCAAGCAGACCATCGTTAAGAATGGCTTGTGTCGACAGGCCGCCGTCGACGGCCTCCTGAACCAGAACTTTAACGTCCTTGGCTTTGCCTTTTTGCAGGGCTTCCGAAATCTTGCTGAGAATCTCCATGTTTGTTCCTCCATTTATGATGATTTATTGATCTTTCCACGCGCTTCACGATAGCGGCCGGGTGTTACGCCTGCGAACTTCTTGAAGACTTTGGAAAAATAACTCTGTCCTTCAAAGCCGGCCATCGTCGAGACGTCAACCAATGCGACCCGATCATTCATCAGCAGCTTCTTGGCTGCCTCCACCCGAACAGCATTGACATAGGTATTGAAATTACAACCCATTTCTTCTTTGAATACTCTGCTGAAATAAGCCGGACTCAAGTAAACACAGGCAGCGGCATCTTCCAAAGTAATTCGGTTCATATAATTTTTGCGAATGAAATCAACCGCCCGGTAGATGACATCCGCGTGCTTGACATTGGTCAGGTTAAAGACCTGATCCGTGAAACGAGCCATGATGCCCGAGAGCCAATAAGCAATTTCATCGATGTTGCGAAACGAGTTGATTTTACCCAGATAAGTGAAGTTCAAGCCGAAAATCTGTTCCACATCGGCTCCGCCGCGAATCGCGGCTCTGGAAAGCAAAACCACCAGCTCAACAACACGGGCTCGCATAACATCAATACTGCCGCTGCTGGAAAAGAAGATGAAACCCAGAATTTCGTTGAGGATCTCTTGAGAGGCCGCCTTGTCTCCCAATTCGATCTTTTCCAGCAACAAGGCTTCTTTCTCGATCGGATAGGCCAGATCGTCATCACTTTTGCCGGCAAACATCTTCATAAAATTGATCTGATCCCACAATTGCCCTTGCAGGTCACCGGAGTCTTTTTTGATCTGAAGCTCGGCATAACTTTCATCGGACAGCGCGCAGGCCGCCAGGCCGAGCAACTCGCTCAGGGCATGAACTCTGGCTGTATCAATGATCGGAACATCATCGATCAGCCGGTGCAGCTCCGGTAAAAAATCAGCATGTATGCCGTTTTTGGCCACCAGCTCATCGATCAGAAAATCGTCCGGCTCGACCATCATGACCGGGCCTCCCAGCAAAGCTCCGACATTGCTTTCATCGATCATGATCGGTGCGGCCCAATGAGTCAGTCCCAACGGACAAAAATAGACATATTGTCCGCCGAAGCGCTCCGCCTGGTAGCTGCCATACAAGTGTGCGTTGGCGCAAATATGCGAAACACGGCCGATGTTCGATGATGAAGCGGGATCCGGCGCTCCGCCCCCGGGCAAAACTGCGCCGGCAAACTCACAGATTTTTGTCTGCTCCGGTTCCGGAACCGATAAGTGCAAGGTCTTTCCCATCGGATCAATCACCCGGCAGGGCACATGACAGCTGCGGCTGTAGTTGTCGGCCGCTTGAATGGCCTTTGTCAAGTCCAATGCCGGTTGTTGTTCACGTGGATCGAACAATGCGAGTACACCTCCGAGGATCTTGGTTACATTCTAATACAGGGTAAAACCCTTCGATGCAACTTTTTTGTCTTGATTTGTAAAAATATGCGATTCTTTGTCGTTTTAATGGCCGCGGCGGACCTCAATAACGTCCCGAATGGCTTTGATGCGGCCCAAAACACGATCAAACTGACTCTGACTGGTAACCTCAATGGTCATGATTAATGTTGCGGTTACATCTTTCATGGCGGTCATCTGCCCGGACAGGATGGACACCTTTTCTTCAGAAATGGCATTGGAGATCTCGGCCAGCAGATGGCGCCGATCGCGAGCCAGAATTTTTAGTTCAACCCGATAGGAGGATCTGTCCTCTTCCTTGGCCCAAGCCACATCAATCAGGCGCGAGGCCCGCTCGGCGTCGGCGCCTGAACCGGCCGCCACGGAAAGCAGATGGCGGATATTGCTGCAATCGGTACGATGGACAGCAACCCCTTTGCCCCGGGTGACATAGCCGATGATCGGATCGCCCGGAACCGGACTGCAACAACGCGAAAGCCTGACCAAACAATTGTCGATCCCCTTGACCACAATCCCATGGTCGTGACGCGGATCCGGCCGCGATTTGACGGTTCGGGGCACGGCCAGAACAGCTTCCTCCGGCGTCATGTTGGCAATCTGAGGATTGTAAACCACACGCCCGCCCGGCCTGATCTGGTAACCCAGCTTCAGTCGTTCCTCCTCGGGAAGGCTTCGAATATGCTCATTGCGCAGACGAGGGACGATCTTGCCGGCGGACAGGCCTCCATAACCGATCGACGCGTACATGTCTTCAATCGAATTGAGTGTATGCCGGCGCAGGATAGGCTCCAGATATTCGGTTTTCAATAATTGAGCCTGTGTGAAGCCGGTCTTGCGGATCTCCCGTTCAATAATTTCTTTGCCCCGCACAACATTTTCCTCGCGCATTTCCTTTTTGAACCATTGGCCGATTTTGGTTCTTGCCGATGCGCTTTTGACAATTTTCAACCAGTCACGGCTGGGACCGTTTACTTTTTCCGACGTCAGAATCTCAACGATGTCACCGTTTTTCAGCTCGTAGGTCAAAGGAACGATGCGCCCGTTGACCTTGGCGCCATACATGCGATTACCCACGCCGCTGTGGATATTGTAAGCGAAATCAATCGGCACCGAGCCTGCCGGCAGTGAGCGAACATCCCCTTTGGGGGTGAATACAAAAACCTCATCAACAACCAGACCGTTTTTCAGCGATTCCAGATACTCATCGGCATCCCGCATGTCCTTCTGCCATTCCAAAAGCTGGCGCAGCCAGGTTAGCTTGTTGTCGATGTTTTCGTTTCGGGAGGCTGCCAGTTCGCCATCCTTGTAGCGCCAGTGGGCAGCGATTCCGTACTCCGCCGTCCGATGCATGGCGAGGGTCCTGATCTGAACCTCAAAGGGTATCCCTCGCGGTCCGATGACCGTCGAATGCAAGGATTGGTACATATTGGGTTTGGGCATGGCAATGTAGTCTTTGAACCGGCCGGGCATGGGTTTGTAAAGTTCGTGAACCAGACCGAGAACCGCATAGCAGTCGGCCACGGTCTTGACGATGATCCGGGCGGCAAAAAGATCATAGATCTGATCCAGACCGCTTTCCTGTTTCTGCATTTTTCGATAAATGCTGTAAAAATGTTTCGGGCGGCCTTCGATTTCCGCCTCAATACCCATCTCACGGATCTTGTTCTGCAACTGAACAACAATTTCCTCAAGATGGCGCTCCCGTTCCGAGCGTTTTTGAGAGATCGAGCCGACCAGCTCATAATAGGCGTCACGATCAATGTAGCGAAGACAAAGATCTTCGAGTTCCCATTTGATTTTATAAATACCCAGCCGATGCGCCAAGGGTGCGTAGATATCCAGCGTTTCACGGGCTTTTTCCTGTTGCTTTTCCGGACTCATATGGCGCATGGTCCGCATATTGTGCAACCGGTCCGCTAGTTTGATCAGGACGACCCGGATGTCCTTGGCCATGGCCAAAAACATCTTGCGGAAATTTTCGGCCTGGATTTCTTCTTTCGACGAATAAGGAATTCTGCTAAGCTTGGTGACGCCGTCGACCAGGCTGGCGACCTCTTCGCCGAATTCCGCGGCGATTTCTGCGGTGGTTTTTCCGGTATCTTCGACCGTATCGTGCAAGAGCGCCGCAATCAGCGTATCCTGATCCACTTCCAGCTCGGTCAGGATCTCGGCTACGGCCAGCGGGTGAATGATGTAGGGTTCACCGGTGGCGCGACGTTGATCCCCATGGGCAGCCAGAGCATAATCATAGGCCCCGATGATCTCATCGGCGTTCTGAAGGTTGGTGTAAGCCAGATAGCGATGGACGATCGTTGTCAGAATTGTGCTGTTGCGAATGGGCTTGCTCGGTCGACTTTGAGCGGTAACGGTCATGATAACACCTCCTCTGAATGAAGGCGCTGATAGGTCGGTGAATCCTCCAACCTAACACGTGAATGGGTCGGCCGCAATTTGAGCCGGATCCGTTCCCTGCCCAGCCGCTGCATTTTGAGCAGATCGGCTTCCTGAAACACGGTTAGAATGCGGGCCAGACGAAAACCATTGAGCTTGATTTGATAACTGCTCGAGATCCTGCGGGCCAGCAGCGACAAATCCGCTAAAAGAGCCTGGTCACTGTAACGTGCCCGGATAAACTGATAAACAACCTTATACTCTTCTTTGCTGGGACGAAGGGTTTCGATCGGAATTTGAAAACGACGCATCAGTTCTTTTAGGTCGGCCTGCTCCTCGTAGAGGGATTCGGCCACCCAAGGACGGTCGATAAATTCATCTTGAACCGGACTGGGTTTCATATCCCGTATGGTCAGTTGAACGCTTTTCTGTCCTCTCCATTCGTTAATGTCGAGGGAAAACAGAAGATCCACCGTCTCGCCGGGAGCAAACAGATCGCCGGCATCGCCAAAACCAAAGGCAATGCCGTCCAGACTGTTGTCAACGCCAAGAGCGGTCAGTCCGACTTTAAGGTGACGACCATTGCCGGTCGGACGAAGATATTGTAAAACCAGACGACGACAGATCAGCAGCGGCTGGGGATTGCTTTCGCCAAAGGGAGCTAGGTTTTGAAGAGCCATGGCGTTGTCCATTGTCAGTTCACCGGGCTCAACCAATGCATCGGCCTCCAAGATCGGTGTTCGGTTTTCGAGGTCAAGGGTGGTCGCCGCATAGGCATTGATCTTTTTGCGAAAATCCGCCAGATCCTCTTTTTTGACAACCAAGCCGGCGGCTTTACGATGACCGCCGAATGTAACAGTATAATCGGCAGCGGCAGCGATGGCCGAGAGGATATCATAATCGCCCCAGGTCCGGCAGGATCCGCGATAAACCTCCTCCTCCCCGGAGAGAACAATGACCGGGCGGCAGTATTGCTCGGCCAGCTTGGCGGCCACGATACCGATGACTCCGGGATGCCAGTTTTCGCCGGCAACGATGATCAGGTCGGTTCCGGTAAAATCAAACTCCTGTTCGATTGCCCGGGTGGCCTCAGCCACAATTTCACGCTCCATCTCCTGACGGTCCTGATTCAGTTTGCTCAGCTGATCGGCGGCCCAGACAGCCCGTTTCGGGTCGTCGGTCAGCAATAATTCAAGGGCGATGCCGGCATCTCCCAGACGGCCGGCGGCGTTGATGCGCGGCGACACCATGTAGCCCAGCGTTTGCGTGTTGATCGGCCGACCGGACATGCCGAGGCTTTCCAGCAGAACCGCCAAGCCAAGCTGCCGGCCGGCGGCGATCCGCTCCAACCCGTGTTTGACAATAATCCGATTTTCATCGATCAAGGGAACCACATCGGCAACCGTGCCGAGAGCGGCAAGTTCGAGGCTCTGCAGCCATAACTCGCCGAGATTCAGGCGGCGGCACAGGGCCTGGACCAGTTTGAGCACAACCCCCACGCCGGCCAGCTCCCGGAAGGGATACCGGCTGTCCGAACGTTTGGGATTAACGATCGCGTCCGCCTCCGGCAGACCGGCTAAACATTCGTGATGATCGGTGATGATAATCCGGATGCCCTTTGACTTCAGTTCCCTGATTTCATCAAAACTGGCGATGCCGCAGTCCACCGTAATCAGCAGCGGGTAACCGCTGGCAATAACCTTGCTGACACCGGTATCGTTCAGTCCATAACCATCGGTCATGCGATCAGGAATCACAGGCTCGACCGGAACATCCAATCGACGCAAAAACCGGGCCAAAAGAGCGGTGGCGGTCAGACCGTCAACATCATAATCTCCATGGATGACAACGCCGGTTTGGCGTTCGATCGCCTCGGCCAGCAATTCGACGGCGATCGAAAGATCCGGCAGCAGGTCGGGATCATGCAGATCAAGAAGAGAGGCCCGGCAGAAGGTGTCGATCCGGTCCGCATCGTGTAAACCGCGGCCGGCCAAAATCCGCTCAACCAACGAACCGGTCGCCGGCGTTGAAGAATTCAGCCGCCATTCCCTGCGCATCAGCAAAGCTATTTTGGACACCTCCTTGCTTTTTATTGTGAAGAAAGAGGCTCGATATCTTTTTTGTCGACATCAAGCCCCTATTCGCTCCATTGTGTGTTTGTTCATCCAACATCAGTCCGGAAATGCCCGACAAACTTTGACAACTTTTTCAGTGAAGAACTTTCTATCGCGCAATCGTTGCAAGTTTCCTCACAAATGACCCTGTCTTTCTCAAGGATCAGCGTTTTCTCTTTCTGGCTGCTTCGGACTTCCTCTTGCGCTTGACGCTGGGTTTTTCGTAATGCTCACGCTTGCGAACTTCCGCAAGAACGCCGGACCGGGCACAAGAACGCTTGAATCGTCTGAGCGCACTGTCAAGGGACTCGTTTTCTTTAACTCTTATTTCTGACACCTTTTTCCCTCCCCTCGCGGCGATAATTTTGTGGTTGTGGCTGTTCGCCGACAGGTAAGCTTGGAAAAGCCAAGCAAACACTGTACCGTATTATACCTGTTTCCGAGGGTTGAAGTCAATACTTCGCCGGCCCAAGCGCCTGAAAAAGCGGGTCTTCCCACCCCCGCCTCTAAAGCAATTTCTCGCCCAAAGGACGTCCGCCAATCAGGTGAAAATGAATATGGCGGACGGTCTGGCCTCCGTCTCGCCCGCAGTTGTTGATTAGGCGAAAACCGCTTTGATCCACATTTGTCAAGCGGGCAACCTGCTGTACGGCTTCCGGCAGCGCCGCCATAATCGCGCTGCCATGATCCGAATCGGCCAACTCCAACAGGTCCGCCGTATGTTGACGTGGAACGATCAGCACGTGAACCGGAGCCACGGGATTGAGATCGTGGAAAGCCACAATCGTCTCATTCTGATAAACCATTTGGGACGGCAATTGCCCCTCGATAATCTTGCAGAAAACACATGTTTCCATATTTGTCTTCCTCCTTATTGTCCGATCGATCCTATTGACTAAGCTGGCGACGCACGCTTTCCTGCGCCGTCTGCAGGGCTTCGGCAATTTTTGTTCGATCGCGGCCGCCGGCTTGAGCCATGTCCGGGCGCCCGCCGCCACCGCCGCCGGTAACACGGGCGGCTTCTTTTATCAACCGGCCGGCATGAATACCTCTGGCCACCGCATCCGGCGCGGCCATAATGACCAGCGCGACTTTTTCATCCACCACTGCGGCCAGAACAACCAGCCCCGAACCCAGTCGGCTGCGCACGCCATCTGCCATCTCGCGCAACCGATCCAGGTCATCGACCTGAACCTCGGCGGTCACCAATTTCAAGCCCTCGACTTCCTCGGCTGTTTCGACCAAATCACCGACAACGTCGGTCAGCAGACGGTTTTTTTCGGCGGTCAGCTCTTTTTCCAAACGCCGGGTTTGGTCCAAAATTTGACGGATTCGATCCGGCATATCGCCGGCGGGAACTTTGAGCAGCTGGGTTGCGGTCTGAAGCAATTGATCCTGTTTACGAACCCGTTCCCAAGCTTTTTGACCGGTTATGCCCTCGATGCGACGGACGCCGGCCGCCACCCCGCCTTCGGAAAGCAAATGGAACAGACAGGCTTCCGAAGACCGGCTCAGATGTGTTCCGCCGCATAATTCCTGACTGAAATCGCCCACGCGGACCACCCGGACTTCATCGCTGTACTTCTCGTCGAACAACGCCATAACACCTGATTGTCGGGCTTCGACCAAGGACATGATTTCGGTCGAAACCGGAAGATTATCGAGAATAGCCTGATTGACAATTTGTTCAACAGCGGCTTTTTCCTCGGATGTCAGCGGCTGATAGTGACTGAAATCAAAACGAAATCGATCCGGTGTCACCGAAGAACCGGCCTGGGTGACATGTTTGCCCAACACCTGCCGCAAGGCCTGATGCAGAAGATGCGTCACGGTGTGATTGCGCGCGGTGGACAGGCGGACCGCGGAATCAACGCGCAGATCAAGCAAATCACCTTTTTTAACCACGCCTTTCTCGACCAGAGCCGTGTGCAGCACCAAACCTTCAGGCGTGGCGATCGTGTCCTTGACCGAAATCCGAACCTGCCGGGAAGTCATCAGGCCAACATCGCCAACTTGACCGCCGGCCGCAGCATAGAAGGGTGTCCGGTCGGTAATCAGCCGAATCTGCTGTCCGGCTTCGGCACGGTCGGCCAAAATCCGGCCGGCTTCGCCCTGATCAATCAAGATGGCCAACACCCGGCCTTGGTCGGAGATCTTTTCATAACCGGTGAACAGGGTGGCGGCCAGACTGTCGAGTTCCTCGGGCAGCGCATCCTGCGTCCAGGCCGAACCGGCCTTGTCGCGCAAGGCTTGTCTGGCTTGTTCTTTTTGTCGGTTCATCTCGGTTTCAAATCCCTCTTCATCAATGGCGAAACCTTGTTCCGCAGCCATCTCGCGGGTCAGGTCCAGCGGAAAGCCGTAGGTGTCATGCAGACGGAAGACCTCTTGCCCGGAAAGGCGGTCGCGTTTCTCGGCACGAGCCGCCTCCAGATAGCTTTCCAAGATGGCGATTCCCTGTTGTATTGTTCCGGCAAAACGCTCTTCTTCGGTCCGGATGATCCGCATCAAATATTCTTGACGGTCGACAAGTTCAGGGTAGGCGGTGGATGCTTCTCGAATGACGATCCGGGCAATGTCATGCAAAAAGGTCCCGTCTATGCCCAGCAGCCGGCCGTAACGGGCGGCCCGGCGCAAAAGGCGGCGCAGGACGTAACCGCGCCCTTCGTTGGATGGGATAATGCCGTCGCCAACCATCATGACCGTGCTGCGGATATGGTCTGCAATAACCCGGATTGCGGTGTCCGTATTGTCGTCGCGGCCATAATCAGCACCGGCAATCGTGCAGGTATAATCGAGAATGGCGCGAATGGTATCCACTTCAAACAGATTGTCAACGCCCTGCATGATGCAGGCCAACCTTTCCAATCCGGCGCCGGTATCAATGTTTTTGCGGGCAAGGGGTGTATAAGAACCGTCTTCCTCGCGATTGAACTGAGTGAAAACAAGATTCCAGAACTCTACATAGCGGTCGCAATCACAGCCAACCTGGCAATCCGGCTTGCCGCACCCTCGATCAGGGCCATGATCATAGTATATTTCAGAGCAGGGACCGCAAGGGCCGATGCCATGTTCCCAGAAATTGTCCTCCTTGCCCAAGCGAAAAATCTTTTCCGGCGGCAGGCCGACGGCATCATGCCAAATCTGCCAAGCTTCGTCGTCCTCCTCAAAAACCGTCACCGACAATTTTTCCTCCGGAATCTTGAGGGTCTGTGTGCAAAATTCCCAAGACCAGGGGATGATTTCGGCTTTGAAATAATCGCCAAAAGAAAAGTTCCCCAGCATTTCAAAAAAGGTTCCGTGCCGTGAGGTCTTGCCGACACGTTCGATGTCCGGCGTTCGGATGCATTTTTGACAGGTTGTCACCCGAGGATGGGGCGGAACCTTGGCTCCGGTAAAATAAGGTTTCAGCGGCGTCATTCCGGCATTAATCAATAAAATAGAAGGATCATTCTCCGGCACCAGCGAAAAACTAGGCATTCGCAGATGATCCCTTTCCTCGAAAAACGAGAGAAACATTTCTCGAATCTGATTTAGACCTATTGGTTGCATGATCGTTGCAGCACTCCTTTTGGCTGTTTATTCATCGGCTTAAGCTACTCTCGAATTCTACACTAAAACGAGGCCCTCGGCAATTGAATCATCATCCGGGGGGCGAAAAGGCGTTCATGGGCAATTCAACTTTCCCGGCGGATATGTTAGAATAGGCCACATAGTCAGTGGTCCGGCCGGATGGTCGCCGGTTTTCCGCCAAACCGAAAGGGGTCTCACGCTGATGTCCGATATGTTCAACGAGCAAGCCGCCACCGATAACAGCCGGCTGGCGGCAGGCATAGGTGTCGCCATCCCCGAAATCTATCTTCCGTGCCAAGGCACCGATCTTTTTCGCTGGGCGGTCGTGGCCTGTGACCAGTTCACTTCACAACCCGAATATTGGCAAAATGTCGCGAGCATCGTCGGTTCGGCCCCTTCAACGCGCCGCCTGATTCTGCCGGAGCTGTTTCTGGATCATCCGGGAGATCTGCCGGTGACAGATCGAATCAGAGAAATTAATCGGTCCATGCTTCAATATTTGTCGGACGGTACCCTCGCCAGTGTCGGCTCGGGCTGGATCGTCATTGATCGCGAAACCGGTCGCCACACCAGTCGCAAAGGACTTCTGCTGGCGGTCGATCTGGACCGGTACGCCTTTGAACCGGGAAACCGGCAACCGATCCGCGCCACCGAAGAAACCGTTTTGGACCGTCTCCCGCCGAGACTGGAGATCCGGCGAGAGGCTCCATTGGAGCTTCCCCATGTGCAACTCCTGATCGATGATCCCGCAAAAACCGTGATTGAGCCTTTGTTTGATGCCCTGGCCGCCTTTTCACCGATCTACGATACGCCCCTGATGCTGGAGGGCGGACGTGTTCGCGGCTGGATGATTCCGGAGGATTCGCCGTTCATTCGCCAAGGGCTTCTGGCCATGGCCGATCTGGATTCCCTTCACCGGTACGGTCTGTTGTTTGCGGTTGGTGACGGCAACCATTCCTTGGCCACGGCCAAGGCGCACTGGCAGCAGATGCGCGATCAGGTTCCGGCCGATCATCCGGCTCGGTTTGCCTTGGTCGAGCTGATCAACATCCACGATGCCGGCCTAGATTTCCAGCCCATCCATCGGGTGGTTTTTGATCTCGATCCGGCTGTCTTTCTCGCCCGGGCAAAAAAATTCTTTGCCGGCCAGGATCTGGTTGTCAGCCAAGGTCGGCAGGACCTGCATTGGCCTGATAAGCATGGCTTTTCACTGCTCTGGCAAGAGCAAACATGGTCACTTGCCATCCGGAAGCCGAAACGCGGTTTGTCGGCCGGTTCATTGCAGGATTTTTTGGATCACTTGGTGCCGGAGGAGAACTGCCGGATTGATTACATCCACGGCACGGATGTCATCCAAGATCTGGCCCGGCAGGGGCACCTTGGCCTATTGCTGCCTTCCATCGAGAAATCGTCCTTTTTTGCCACCATCGCCCGGGGCGACATCCTGCCTCGCAAAACATTTTCCATGGGCGAGGCCGAGGAAAAACGTTATTATATGGAATGTCGGAAAATTTGCTGAGTTGAACCGACCGTACCTTAAAACAGGGATACCGACCGTACCTCAAAACAGGGATCCGGAGGCGGGCTTTTTGGAAAATACCGTAAAAAAGCAAATTGTCGTCATTGGCGCCGGTATAACCGGACTTGTCGCAGCGTACCGTTTGTTGCGGTCGGGCTTTTCGGTTGTTCTCCTCGAATCAACGCTGCAATTGGGGGGCATGGCCGCTTCCTTCCATCTGGGGGATCAACCCCTTGAATATCTGTACCATCATATTTTTACCAGTGACCGATACTTGATCGATCTGGCGGAGGAATTGGGCATTGATCATGAGCTTGCCTGGTACAGCAGTCGGGAGGCTCTCTATATCAATGAACGGTTGTACCCTTTCGTGACTCCGTTGGATCTTGTCCGTTTCAGAGAAATTCCGTTTTCCCAGCGAATCCGAACCGGACTTACGGTTCTGCACGCCGCCGGTTTGACCGAGTGGAAGGCCTTTGAATCTTGCACCGCCGCTGAGTGGCTGAGCCGCCAAGGCGGCAGGCAGGCCTATGAAAAAATTTGGCAGCCCCTCCTTTTTGCAAAATTTGAAGATGACGCCGAAAAGGTCTCGGCGGTTTGGATCTGGAACAAATTTAAACTGCGCGGCCATTCACGGGAAAAGACAGGCGGCCGGTCGAAGCTGGGCTATATGGCGGGCGGTTTTGGCACCTTGGTGACAAAATTAGCCGACCGGATTTTGGCTATGGGCGGCCGGATTTATCTCGGTCACACCGCAACCGACATCCTCCATACACCCGACGAGGATCGGCGGTTTACCGTCAGTTGCATCCTCGGCAACTGTCACATGGTTCAATTTAACGCAGACGGTGTGATCGCCACGATCGCCGGTCGGCAGTTTGCCAACATAACCGGAAATCTGAAGCTGTCAAAAGCTTATGCTCAGCAGGTTTTCGACCTTCGCTACAAAGGCAATCTGTGTGTCGTTCTCCGCCTGAAAAAAAGCCTTTCGCCTTACTACTGGACCACGGTCTGCGACCGTCTTCCCTTTGTTGTGGTGGTCGAACACACCAATCTGACCGGACCCGAACGATATGGCGGTCATGTGGTCTATCTCTCGCGCTACCTGGACGCCGCCAGTCCACTTTGGACCGAGCCCGACGGTGAAATATTTCGCTTGTTTACTCAGGCGCTAAGTCGGATTTTTCCGGATTTTACCCCGGACGATGTTCTCGATTGGCGACTGCGCCGTACCCGTTACGCTCAACCGGTCATCGGCCGCGAATACTCGAAACATATGCCGGCAATGGATACAACGATTCCTTTTCTCAAGCTGGCCGGCATGGCCCAGATCTATCCTGAAGACCGTGGCATGAACTATGCGGTACGGCTGGGCCAGCAGGCAGCCGAGGCCATGAAGCGGGATTGCATGGCGGAAGGTAACCCATGACCAATAAACTTTGGCTTTTATTACCCTTGCTGATCATTCCGGCGGCTTTTGGAATTCTGGGTTCGGATGCACTTTGCTTTTTGATCTGGTGGCTCGGATTTCTATTCATCGGCCTTCTGGTCTGGCCGATCGCCGCTAGGCTTTTCCCCGGCGGTGACGCAGGCTATCTTTTGGCCAAGCCTTTGGGGCTGGGTCTTTCCTCTTTACTGCTTTGGACGCTCTCCTATCTGAAAATTTTGCCTTTCCATCGCTGGGCAATTCTGTTTTGTCTTTTTGCGCTCGGCGCGGCAGCTTGGTCGGTCAAGGACGGCTGGCGAAAAATCACCGCCGATCCTGATCGCGACGGTCGTTGGCGACGTGTGGCTTTCGGTGAGCTGCTCTTTGCGGCGGCTCTGTTGTTCTGGACCTTTGCACGGGGCCTGAAGCCGGAAATCGATGGTCTGGAAAAATTTATGGATGTCGGGTTCATGAATACCCTTTGGCGAACCGATTATCTGCCGGCTTTGGATATGTGGCTGGCCGGTGAAAAAATCAACTACTATTATTTCGGTCAATACGTTTATACCTTTTTAGCCAAGCTGGTCCGAATCCGACCGGAAATCTCTTATAACCTGGGCATGGCCACAACTTTTGCCCTGACATTTACTCTGGCCTATGCCGCGGTCAGTCAGATGATCGGCTTGCTCCGGCGCAATTTGCCATCCGTTCCCGCTTTCATACCGGCGGCCGGTGGCTTGCTGGCCGCATTCCTGACCTCTCTCGCCGGTAACGGCCACAGTTTTCTCTATGATCCGAACAGCCCTTTGCATGGATGGGCAAAAAAGCTCAATGATTCCGGCCTTATCGGCGGTTATGTCGGCAACCCCTTTTGGTTCGCCGACTCCACCCGGTTTATCGGCTACAACCCGGACACAACCGACAAAACCATTCATGAGTTTCCTTATTACTCTTTTCTGGTCGCCGATCTGCATGCCCATGTGATCAATCTGGCTTTTGTCCTGTTGCTGATCGCCCTGTTGGTTCGTTTGTTGAGCCATGACCGCCTGCTCCGATCGGCCCGAAAATGCCGACAATCACAGATCGATCTTGTGAACAGCGCCGACCAGGTGTGGCATCGGATGGAATTGCGCCAAGTGGTCGGGCGTTTGCGAACGACGGCATCAAACGGACCGTTGCTGGTCATCATCATGCTGCTATCCATTTCGATGATGGGCAATTTCTGGGATTTTGCCGTCTATTTTGCGGTTACGGCCTTGGTTTTGCTCATTCTCAATCTGAAAGGTTACGGCGGCATCCGGGCGACGGGAATTGTCTTTTTTGCACTGCAATGCGTCTTGATCCTGGTACCGTTTCTGATCATGGAAAACCCGCTGATCGCATTGATTTTCTACGCTGTCGCGATGGCCGCCAATCATTACATGACTTTGATAGCCGGAGATGCCCTGACATTAACCGGTGCCCAGATGAGCTGGATATTTTTTCTTGCCCATTTGCTGACCTTGCCTTTTAACATCTCCTTTGATCCCATTTCCAAACGCATCGCACAGACCGTCGCCCAAACTCCTTTCTGGCAACTGCTTGTGCTCTGGGGGCCTCATGTGCTGTCAGCCATTCTGTTGTTCGCTTTGGTGTTGATGGTTAAAAAAATCAGCAAACAAAAGATCCCTCCCGCCGATTGGCTGGCTGTCGCCTTGGGTTTTGCCGGAATCGCTTTGATCATCTTACCTGAGCTGGTTTATGTTGTTGATATTTACAGCGGCGAATTCAAAAGAGCCAATACCATGTTCAAATTCACCTATCAGGCTTTCGTGCTTCTATCCTTGGCCTGGTCTTATGCTTTGGCGCGAGCCGCCGCGCTCAGCATATCCTTGCGGAAAACCGGCGCGAAACGCAAATGGCCGGTGAACGTGGTTTTGTTTTTGCTGCTCATCGGTTTGCTGTCACCGGCTTGGTATCCGATTCCGGCCACCCGGCAGTGGCTTTTATCCTTCAAATTAAGTCGATATGCCGGATTGGACGGCCTGAAACAAATGGCGACCAAAAACAGCGCGGAAATTGCCGGTGATCAACCGGATGAACTGGCCGCTGACTATGCCGCCATCCAATGGTTCAACGAGCATGTGACCGGACAACCGGTTGTTTTGGAGGCCGCCGGGAAAAGCTATACCGATTTTGGCCGAATATCGGCTTTCACCGGACTACCAACTGTGATGGGATGGGAAACGCATCAGTGGCTCTGGCGAACAAGCAAGTCGACCCCCGAAGCCTACAGCCAAGTGGTCTGGCCACGCCAGCAGGATGTCCGGCAAATTTATACGACTTCGGATCAGGGCGAACGACAAAGCCTTCTGGAAAAATACCACGTTGAGTACATTGTTTTGGGAAACCTTGAACGAAGCGAATACAGCCAAGAAGATGAAGACGGGGTCCATACCTGTCTGGTGCAGGAAGAGCTGCTGGTGCAGTCCGGAACCATTGTTTTTCAAAAAGGCCGACTGGTGGTCATCAAGGTCAACCGGCCAACGCAAGCTTACGGATAAAGCGACCGGAACAAAAACGTCCGTCGGGTGATCATCGACGGACGTTCTTTGCGATTATTATGCGCTCTCACCAATATTCATGCATATGCTAAGGCTTGGGCGGGATTTTAAGTACGTCTCCGGGCTTAATATCATCGCTGGTAAGATTATTGGCATTTTTAATCAGTTGAACAAGCTCGGTACTGCTCATGCCGTAGAATTTTTCACAGATACCCCACAGTGTGTCCTTGGATTTAACGGTGTAGGTCTGTTCCCCGGCCGGCGGTGCGGTCGTGGTCGTGGTCGATGACACATCGGTTGTCGGTTCTGTGGATTCGGTGCTTTCGCCCGGCGAAGGCTTCGGATCGGTCGGAGCCGTTGATTCGATGTTCGTTGAGGTGGATGAATGCGCGGGCGGAGTCGGGTTGTCACTGCCTTTCAACATGCTGTAAATGGCGAAGATACAGGCGATACAAACCGCCGCGATGACCAAATAAAAGGCAACCCGCCGGCCGCGTCCACGACGCTCAAAATCGTCATCATAGTCCAAGAAAGGGTCTTCGGAATCGTCCAAGGGCGGTTGCTCCATTGGATCCAGCGGTTCTGAGTACCCGCGATCCACCACCGGCGAAATGAATTCCACCTTACCGTCATCGTCATCATCAAAATCATCAAGAACCGGTGGCATTGGATACGGTGTTTCGGTTGTCGGAGATTCCATTGTTGCCCGATCGGCACCGCGACCGGTCAAAATACCGCCCGAAGAGCCGGAGAAACCATGATCGGTTGAAAAGCGGCCGGTACCGAAGCGGCCGGTTCGATTGGCCGGCGAAATACTTTCGACGAAACCGATCAAAAACTGCATCGGAACACCCGGTAATTTCGCCGCGGCGGCAGTAATGATCAATCCGGCGGCATCGGCCTGATCCTCGGCTTCGTAAAGGAGGCGCAAGACATCCCGCTGACCTAATGCGTCCATCACTTCCTTGTTGCAGACAATCAGGCAATCGTCAGGTTGAAGCTGGGCAATATTGGAGTACCGGACAGTACCGGCCACGCCGGCACAGTAGACATCGATGTCCTGAACCGATTTGCCGTTGCCGTCGATGGCTTCGATGGGATAGTCGTCGGTGGTCAGCGGATAAAGCACATCGCCGCGATAAAGATAGGCGCAGCCGCCGCCCATCGTAACGGCGGCCAACTCGGCGTCTTTAACCACAATGCCGGCAAAATAAGGCTGGCGGACACCATCGTGTTGCAATGAGATCCGCCCGACAACCGACACGGCGCAATCCGCCAACTCGCTGATTTCACTATCAATATTGCGGGAGGAATGATGAACATCGTTGTATATTTTTTCAAAAGATCGGCGGATTTTATTTTGCTCAGCGTCATCGGAGACACTGCCGCCGAGATGAGCGTAAACGGAATAAAAAAAGCCTCTGGCTTCGCGATCCAGCGTAATATCCGCTGCACGATGTTCCCGCCGGCCGGACAGACGGCCATCCAGGTAGAAGCCATCGGCGGCCCCGGACGAAGGGTAATACCGTGCTGTGACGGTTGCCGCAATACGTGTCTGGGTGGCACGAGGTAACTTTGCCATACATCGACCTCCTGTTATCAAACCGGCATCACACCCTGACGGGTCCTGACTTGGTTGTTGATTAAATTCCCACGAGTTATTATATCACACTTAAATAGCAACAATTATGACAGCTTGGTTTCATTTCTTGTGCGGTTTATCCGTTGATGAGCGCCAAGACAAGGCAATGGCCATCAGCTCAGCCGGTTGATTTAAAAGGGGCTCCTGAATTGTCCGGGATAAGAGCCGCTGAAGAACATTGCCCAGAACCGGTCCGTCGGGGCAGCCGGCCAGTCGCAGCTGACGGCCGCTCAATGCCAGTTCTTCCAAAGTCAGCGGCACCGCCCTGCAGGCATCCAGGCTCAAGTCCGAACCCGGAAGGGCTGTGCCGAGGCTGAGTTGCAAAAGGCGGGCGGCCATCTCAATCGGCGCGCGCAGTTCTTCTCTTTTCAGATTCCCGTGCCGTGCCAGCAAGCGAAACAAACGGCACCGGGTAACCACGGATAACGGTTGATCCAGCGGCAACAACAGCCGGAGATAGCAGAGATACAAAATGGCTTGGGCATCCCGGGCCAGGTGACGCGGTAATCGGGCTTCACGTACGAACAAATCCTGTACCGCCCTGTCGGATGAACGGATAAAAAACCGACCCAAGGCACGGCGCAGGCCGGCCGCCTGAAGGTCAAGAGCGGTCGAGCAAAGATAGAAAAGAGGCAGGCGCAGGGCTTCCGGAAGATCCGGCTGAACAAGTCGGCTCAGGTTATGGCAAAGCACCTGATCATCGGTCCGAACGGCAAAGAAAAGTCGGGCGGTTTCGGCCATAATGTCGCTGCCGGCAAATGATTTCAGTTGATGAGCATGGGGAGCGCCCAGGATCACGATCATCTCGGCAATGATCCTTTCCCGGCTGAGTTGCCCAAGGTTTTGGGCGTGTTCGGCTGCGGCTTGAACCAAATCCGGAACCGGAGTCAGGTTGTACGTCACCGAGAAACGAACCGCGCGCAACAGACGCAGAAGGTCATCGCCAAATCGGGCTTGGGCGTCACCGACCGTACGCAGCACACCTTGTCGGAGATCAGACAACCCGCCGTAAAGATCAAGCAGTCCGCGATCCGAACGCCAAGCCAAGCTGTTCATCGTAAAATCACGCCTTGCCAAATCCTCGGCGATCGTGCTGCGAAAAATGACCTGATCCGGGTGGCGGGCATCGGAATAGGCGCTTTCGGAACGAAAAGTGGTTATTTCAAACGACATGCCTTGCCAAAGAACCGTTACCGTTCCATGCTTCGCACCGGTCAAAAAATGACGTGTGAAAAGCTTTTGAATTTGCTCGGGTCGAGCGTTGGTCGCCAAATCGAAGTCTTTGGGGGTCAGCCCCAAACAAAGATCTCGAACACAACCACCGACCAGCCAAGCTTCGTAGCCTGCCCGGTCCAACTTACCAATGATTGTCCGAACCGCTCCCGGTATTTTCTCACAATCCAACAGCATGCCCGTTAATTCCCCTTGATGTCTGATCTCGGTCGCCGCAAATGCTGTGCCCAAATTTGCCAATCCATCCCGCTCTGGTGTATGATATGGAAACCAATTTGAACAAACTCTTGATACGATCATAACATCCGGATAATTCCGGAGCAAACATCTGATTTTACCCAGCGAGGAAGGTTGTTCCATGCTCGGTTCGATGCCTAAATCCAAGCGTCTGCGTCATTTCGTTCCGGCTTTTTTGCTGGCTCTGTTTACTTTTTTTATTGCTTCGGACCATTTGGCGGCTGTTCAAATACCGGTTGCTCAGGCGCGCTTGTCGCCGAACAAGGTTGCGGCCCGCTTATCGGCCGGTCTGCTGCACAGCGCCCTGATCAATTACGATCAAAAGCTTTACGTTTGGGGCGACAATACTTATGGTCAACTGGGTTTGACCGGTGATGATTATTATGACTGTCCGCAATGGCTGGATTTTCCAACCGGGGTCGTTGAGGTCAGCTTGGGCGGCTATCATTCGTTGGTTCTTCTCGAAGATGGCTCTGTGTGGTCTTTCGGCCGCAACGCCTATGGTCAGCTTGGCAATGGCGAAACGGCCAACTCGTTTGCCCCGGTTGAAATTAAGGATCTGCCACGAATCAAGGCCATTGCGGCGGGCTTTATGCACTCGTTGGCCTTGGACGTCAATGGCACCGTTTGGGGTTGGGGCGACAACACCAATAATCAGATCGGACAGGTCCAAGACGAGGAGATATTCAACAGCAGCGGCACCCTCCTCGGCCGCCGCTGCCTCACCCCGAAAATGATTGTGGGCGGCACCGCCGTCGCCATTGCCGCCGGCGGACAGCACTCCTTGTATCTCAACCGCAACGGTCAGCTCGGCAACGGAAACAACCAACCCCAAGCCACGCCGGCCCTAGTTCCGGGGCTGGCATCGGTCAGCCAGATTGTTGCCGGCTACCAGCACAATCTGGCGGTCATCCGTTTTCCGGACCGGGATGCCGTAATGGTTTGGGGAGATGACTCACTAGGACAACTCGGTCTAGCGTCCGGCTTTATTGCTGACGCATCCCGGAATATACCGATCCGGGCGGATCTGACCGGCGATGACAATCCGCAAAACGACCGGGTCATTGATCTGGTGGCTGGTTACGCGCAAACCGCCGCCTTGGTTCCAGCGGTCAACGAGCAGGGCTTGATGGAAAATAATCGCCAGACTCTGTTGGTTTGGGGCAGCAATTCCAACGGACAGTTGGCTCTGGGAGCAACCACAAGCCAAAATCGTCCAACCGCGGTGGCTCAATTGCTGGATGGTTGGTACGGCGATGATTATCTGCCCTTTGACGCTCTGGCCGTTGGAGGCGGCCATCTGCTGTTGCTGAGCAGCACCGGTCAATTGGGTGCGGCCGGTCGTGGCGATCGCGGCCAATTGGGCAATCTGTCGATATTGGATCGCAACCGGCTGACTCCGGTTTTGTTCCCCGATGCCATCCGACCGGCTTGGGTCGATGGCGCCGGTCTGTCTTCGACTTGGAACGCGCAGAGCCTGACCATCCGTTGGCCTTCGGCTCAAGACAATCGGGAGGTTGTGGGTTATCGAGTTCAATTGCGCACCCCGGAGGATCGCACCGTCACCTACCAAACCGACCCCACCCGAACATCTTTGACCATACAAGATGTGGATCCGGCTGTGGCCTATGAAATTACCGTCACGGCCTACGATGATGAATCGGCAACGGCGGATCACCACGCCTTAAGCTATCTGGTCAGCTATGTGTTGCCGCAAGACAGCGGACCTGATGCCCAGCCGACTGATTTTTTCGAGCAACTGACCGAATCCATTTATCAGATTGATGCCGAGCAGAACAACTGGCGACCGGATCCACAGAACATGATCCGGCCCCTATCGGTTCCTTGGCCACGGGTAACGGCCCAAAACAGCCACAGGTTTGTATTCCCCGCCGATCGATCCGGTTTTTATCGGACGGCGTTGATCACGTCCGCTCTGATCATTTTGATGCTCGTTGATATTATTCGCCGCAGAAAAAAGACCGCAGCATCAGCGATATCGAAAGATCAACGCAAGCAAAGCGGGACGGCTGAAAATAGGGCACACAGCCCCGAAATACAGTAGATTTTGAAGATTTTGAAGACAGCTAAAACGGCCCCGCCGGCCCTGGCGGCTTGACAAGGTCGGATGTGACTTTTACAATACAGGCATGCGCCGCGTGGGGGCGTAGCTCATCTGGGAGAGCGCTACATTCGCATTGTAGAGGTAGTGAGTTCGATCCTCATCGTCTCCACCAAACAGCCTTGTAACACTGTAGTTGCAGGGCTTTTTGTTTTTGATGATATTCAAAATTTTTCGCATTCTCAGCATTTATTGATACAATGAAATTGTAATTCCCTAAGGCAGTATGCATCAAGGGTGACTTATACCCTATCATACCCTTGACACTTTGAAGCCAACAAAAACTATATTGACTCCTTTGCGAATCGAAAGCTACATTCACAATCAACTGAACGTCCTTTACCGGAAATTGAATATTCCGGACTGGAATCCATCGCCTGTCCGGCTTAAGGAAATCACCGTTCCGGTTAATTAGAAATCGACATTCCGGAGATGGAAATCACTAACCTATTTTCTTAGAATCAGGGTATGCGCCATTGGCGTAAATCTATCTTCTAAGGAGGGTCGAGAAATGACCAACTATCGCGAGATCCTGAGGCTTACAGCCTTGGGGCTATCACAACGCAACATGATGCAAAGCATAAATGTTGCGCAGAAAGCCGTTGTTAAAGTACAGCGTCGAGCAAGAGAAATGAATCTTTCATGGCCATTAGACGAGCCCTTGACCAACGTAAAGCTTGGGAATTTAATGTTTCCCAGAGAACCAAAGCAGACAGCTAAAAAGATGCCTGACTTTGATTATGTCCGAAAAGAGTTGCTCCGTACAGGTGTTGCTTCTCACCGGAATCACGTTCCGATTTGATTCGAATTGAGAACATGAGCCCGGATGAAATTCTGAATGAAGCAAACAAGAATGGCTTGATATGATGCTTTCTATTGTGTCTCCTTTTTTATGCTCGATCTCTTCTCTTAAAAACCGTTATGCTGTTAATTCATATTTAGTTTTCAAATCTTTATACCAACCAAAAGGAATATAGAGTTCTTTTTGAAGTCTTCCAACAACAATCCCAACATCAATCCCAACCTTCTCAGCAAAAGAAACAATAGAAGATCTATTAAAATCTCCCTTTGATGTAAATGCTTCGAATTGCTCATCGGGGATAAGTATATTTCTTGCAAACACATCGGCAGCTTTCTCGTCTTGCTCGGTTGTTCCTTCAGATTGATTAATATGCCCGAGAACAATGTGCCCTATCTCGTGGAATAAACTAAACCAAAATCTGTCCGCATCCTTTCCCCTTACGGTCATACCTATAACTATTTTAGGACCATCATAAAAAGTCGCTCCATGTAAAAAAGATCCTCCGATGTGAGGTAAAAATATAATGGCGATTCCGCAACCGGCAAGTTTTTCACAAAGAACTTGGCAAAAATCTGAAGGATCCTGCATAGTCATTTTTCTGATATTCGGAATGATGTCCTTTAACTTCTTAAGATTAATGGGGTTCACTGACACATTACGAGCCTCAAGCTTTGCTCTCTGAGCCCAGGAAATAAACGCATAATCACTTTTTTCCCCGTCACCGAGCTTACGACAAACTATACCGGGTATAAGTGGTCTACGCACCAAGCCCAAATGAACTACTTCAAAAAATTTACGGGAATTAAAAACTTTCTCTTTTGAATTGCGTGTTGCCTCAACCCAACCGTTCTTCGCCATTTCGTTATAGGGAATTTTCTTTATTATTTCAAGATCTTCATCCATTTCATTTTCTGCTTGAGCTTTTATCAGTTTTTCTCTGTAAATCATCTCTAAGTTATTCCAAAACTGTGCAGGAATCCCTAACACAAGCTCCAAACGCATAGCGACATCAGATGTAAGCTGTACCTCACCATTGATAAGATGACTTATATGCTTTTCAGACATATCCATTCTAGAGGCAAACTCTTTCTGAGTCATACCACGGTTAACGAGCTGCTCCTTTATAGTTGCTCCCGGTGGTGTGGCAATAAAAGTTTTGCTCCTCATCATTGGAATTCCTCCTTTCGCGTTGACTTAGTGATAGTCAACAATCTCAATAATGTTTGCAATTTGTGCTTCGCTGCCTATTATTTCAAATACCAATCTATACGGATGTACTAAATCTACGGCATACTGAACCTTTCTACCTCCCTTTAGTCTATGACATCTACCAATCCTAAACTGAAGCATTTGCTCGACACTTTCTGAAGCTCTTATCTCATCGACACGCATCTGAATTTTTCTGGCCATATCCATGCCATATTTCTTCGATGCTGCCGTAGCATCTGTACATTCCTTTTCAAGAGTCTTCGTCCTGTATCTGACTTGCAAGGCACCGCCTCCCTCTTAGAAGAATTAACCCTAGAGGTTAATTATATTATAACTGCTTTAATGATATTGTCAACGAAAATTTACCTAGAAGGTCAATATAATAATTCTTTCAAAAAAGGGAACTTTGTCAAGAGCCGAAATTGAGGAACTCACCGGTTTTAAACGCAGTTGGGTTCTGAAAGAACTAAAAGATTTAATAAATACCGGAAAAGTGGAGACGATTGTTAGCAACCGTTTCACAAAGTATCGAATCAAATGAAACTTGCTACCACTGTTTACTTTGCTGCCACAGTTGCGTCCGCTATGGCAGGATCCATAGTAGCAAATATTCTTTAAAACCTTTCTCCCACAGAATTGTTTCTGCTGAATCTTAAGGCTATACAAAGCTACTTTATTATCGATTCCGGTTACCGATATAATTTGGGCAGTTCATATTTTGTGGCCGTATCATAGCCGATACGGCTATCCTTTGCAAAAAATCGTATCCTATCGACTTTGCTCTTGTCGGCGTTTGTGATGCCAAGCTTCCAGCAATTTGATAACAACTTCCTCCATTGGCTGCGAACTGTAACTTTGGGGAAAATATTTTCTTAGCTTATCCTGCTTTAATACCACCTTTATCTCGAAGAACTTTTCCTCACCCATAATAGCTTCAATAACGCTGTCTTGCAGCTTGCCTTGGTCACTGAATTTTTTAGTCTATGAGCCTGTCTTATGGAAGGCGAGACTTCGTTAAACTCCATCACATAGGCGAGATGAGCTTGTTCTTTTTCGGACAGGTGAGCAGTGTAGTCGGCGACAGGAGTCAGCCTCAAGACGCCTTTATCAACCTGCTCTAGCAGAGCAGGAATTAACTTATTGAGCCGAACATATCGCTGAACCTGTGTTTTGCTCTTGTTTACCTGTTCTGCAAGCAGTTCGTTTGAGCGTTATCTGATAGACTTAGGACCAACTTGGTCCGAAGCTAAATCTCTTTGTTCCCCTTGCCTCTTCATTGCACCCAATTTCAGCTTGTACGCCCGTGCCTTTTCGCTTGGAAGCAAGTCCTCGCGGGTAATGTTGTAATCGGCTACCAAAATATCCGCTTCTTCGTCTGTGTACTGCCGAACAATAATGGGGCGATCCGGCAGCGAGTTTCCTCGTTTTTGAACAAATCTTCGTACTTGACCAGTTCTATATTTTTCACATTGCTTTTCATTTGCAAGACCTCCATCTTAATTTTTAGCAACAAAAAAGGAGCTTTTACGCTCCGAAATAAAAAAAGGACTCATAACATAACTATATATCTCTAAATATATTCTTTTTTCGGGTAGTAATATTACTATACTCGGTCTTACTCTATTTAGTATTATTAGATTTCGATTTTCGAAAGTCTGAAAACAATTCGAACTCCCTCGGGAAAAGAAAAACTCCCATTTTTGAACGCTTTTCGGGTACTGTTGCGAATACTGTGCCGGGCACTCGGTTCATTGATTTTGCTGACATTGCAGTTTTATTGAATGGGTACAGGAATATAAAAATCGAATGTGGTAAAATCACAGTAAAATCCGAAATTGAAATGAACACTAGGAAAGAGGTTGAATATGGCATACAACATTAGAATCGATACAGCAATCTTGAACGAGTATCTGGATTTGTATAAAGCGACCTTTCATAAACACAGAGACTATGAAATCTACAAATGGAAAGCAGTTAAAAACTTTCAAGACAATTGGGACATTGAAGCACCGGATTTTTCCGATATGCTGAAAAGGTCCCTCGCAAAGACAGAAAATCTATTAAGGTCGGGATACTTTTATCCTAGGAAAATGATTGAAGACTTTGCTGAAGCTGCGCCGGAAGAAGTAAGAGAGCTTTTCCGAATGCTGTTTGACGAGAACAAGAGTGTTGCAGAGCGAGCAAAACAATTTGAAATTGGTTCTAATGAGCTATCGATAAGACATGCAAGCGGGCAGTCCAGTTACCAAAGTCCAAATGCTATCAGCACATACCTCTGGCTACGCTATCCGGAAAAATATTACATTTACAAGAGTAGTGTGGTTAGAAAAATTGCCCCTTTGCTTGCCGGAGCTAACCAGCCAACTGACAAATACGAACGAATGGTATTCAGCTTCGAGCTGTATGATGCGATTCGTAATGAAGTCGCCAAAGATATAGAATTGATAGCTATGTCCCAAAATAGTCTATTGTCTGATTGCTATGCAGACGACAATTCGGCAATATTGACTCAGGATATAGGATATTTTATCAACGCCCGCGAGAATGAAGCAACACGTAACGTTTCTCCTCCACAATCGCCGCTTGACGAAACCCATACACCACAATCGGACAAAAAGGTTGTCCATAGTAAAAATACTATCCTGTTTGGGCCACCCGGTACCGGAAAAACTTATAGTGCGATTCAACGATCTGTTGCGATTCTAGAAGAAAAGCCCTTAGAAGAAATCAAAAGAGAATCTTATCCCGTAGTGCATAAACGCTTCCAACAATACAGAAAAGATGGTTTGATTGCTTTTACTACTTTCCATCAGTCGTTTGCTTACGAGGACTTTATTGAAGGAATCAGGCCGAAACTCGCCAATGATGAAGGTGGAAGTTATAGCGAGATTGAGTATGAGCTGCGGGACGGAGTTTTTAAGGCGTTCTGCGATAAAGCGGGAGCACCCATAGCTTCGGGC
>JAAYNF010000106.1 GCA_012520975.1 Clostridiaceae bacterium
CCGCGATTTTAGATTTTGAGCGTACAATTAATGATGAGCCTGTGAAACTTGATCCTACTAATATGGTCTGGACATGGCAGCAACTGTTTTCCGGAATTGCCTGCGTGGCCATGATGTTCTTGCTTGCGGCTTTGATCAATCTGCTGATGCAGCTGGACTTCTTTGCCGGTGCTGCCAATCCGGTGCCGGAGAAAAAACCTCGCCGGGGTGCTATAGCCTGGATTCTGGACATTCTCTTCACGACCTTGATACCAGCCTTCATCTTTGTTCATGTTTCCGCTTATGTTATTAAATGGACCGGTGCGCGTACGGCCTTGAGTCCGATCCTGACTTCGGCCAATCTTAACGGTATTATGGGTTGGCTTATTGCGATCGCACTGATCGGCGCTGTCCGCATGATCATCACCGCTGCACGCAGAAAAAAAGCTGGTTATACTCTCCGGCTTTCCGACTTCGCCCTTGCGGGAGAGGGAGATGAAAAATTCGATTGGAGCAAGGCCGGAAAAGGTCTGCTCATCGGCCTGATTGTGCTTGGCGCGGTGGGTATCTGGCTGTGGACCATTGAGGGCTTTGCCGGCATTAACTATCAGGTATGGAACCTTTCCACCTATCTTAAATTTTCTCCCATGCGCATCACCCGCGCAATTCCTTATATGATTATTATCCTTGTGGTCATGTTTGTGGGAAATATGAGCCAGCGTGTCCTCCCGTCCACAGGTAACGATCGTAGGGATATGTGGATTGCGGTTGCCGTCAACAGTTTTCTCACAGCAAGCGCTTTGTTCTTCCTGCTCCTGATTCAGTATGGTGGATCCATGCTGATCGGTGACGGCACGGCCATCATTCCCCAGATTGATATTTACGGAACCGGTGTCAATAAATCTTCCGGTGCGTTGGACTTCGCATTCGGTTATTGCTATATGATGGGTGGCACCACAGGTGTGGTAACCTATATTTACCGCAAATACGGCAATATTTTTCTCGGGGTCATTCCGTCCGCCATGTTCGCCGGCATGGTGACGCTGTCTGCTTTCACGCTTGTGGCCTGAGTCTGAGCAGTCAAAAGCAGACAAGATTCATAGATCGATCTGAGGCGCCGCGCAGCAAACGGCGCCTCTTTTTGCAAAAAACATTGTTTCTTCACCTGAGACAATATAAAATGACATCATTGAGGAGGCACAAAATGAGTATTCAAAGTGAAAAATCAACCCGAACAAAACAAAAGCTAACCCATGCAGCGGTCAAGCTTTTCAAAGAAAAAGGTTTTGAAAGCACCAATGTCCGCGACATTGCCGCGACGGCCGGCATGACGACCGGTAGCTTTTATCATCATTTCCGCGGTAAAATCGAGGTATTGAATGAAATATATGATAGTCGTGACGTTTATTTCGGCAAACTTCTTGGCGATCTGGCACAGCATCCGCCCTACAACCAGGCCATTTATGATTTTTTTGTTGATCACATGGTGCACCGTGTGGCAGACGATGGCAAGGACTTTACTTGGCACCGTATGTTCGGGATGAAAAAGCATAGCACCACCGCCCATGAATTGTATAAGGGCATGATCGGTCTGATTGAAAAGGCCCAGGATGCGGGTGAGCTCGACGGTCAATATTTGGCTGAAACTATTAACGAGCATCTGTTCCTGGTGTTCCGCGGCGTCACTTATGAATGGTGTCTCTCGGGAGAAGACGACGGAGAAGATCATTTGAAAGATCTGATGGAACGGCACATAGCGGCTGCGCTCCAAGCTTTTGTCGGGTAGAATCAAGAGAAATGTGATCTAGGTAAGGGCCTGCTGTCAAGCGAAGCCTACAGTGATACCCTATTTGCAAAGAGAACTTCCCCATGACTCAAGGCAAGAAATACAACGATATTTTGTCCAACAATTTGCAAGTTTCAAAAGCAGGGTTTAAAAATGAAAAAATGTGTAATTATGCCGGACTCGTTCAAGCATACCATGACCTCAATCGAAATATGCGAAATAATAGCCCGAAAAATAATTCAGTTTTATCCTGATTGTCAAACAATCAAGATTCCGG
>JAAYNF010000107.1 GCA_012520975.1 Clostridiaceae bacterium
CCAGAAATCAAACAGGATCTGATGAACCTCATCCGGACTTTGAACCTGCCGGGGTTGCCATTCAATGGGGAAAAGCTGGTGGTATGTCGAAGTGCCGTAACGATCATCGATCAACAGTACAAAGCCCCGGTCGGTTTCCGAGCGGATCACGCGGCCGGCGGCCTGTTGAACACGGTTGAAGCCCGGATATAAATAGGCATATTCGTAACCATTGCCAAGGACCTCGGTATAATACTGACGACTGATTTCACGTTCAGGGCTGATTTGCGGAAGGCCGACGCCAACCACGACAACTCCGGACAATTTCTCCCCCGCCAAATCAATGCCTTCCGAGAAAATACCACCCATCACGGCGATGCCAACCAATGTTTTTTGGCCATAAGCATCAAAGCGGGCAAGAAATTCTTTCCGAAGACGCTCACTCATATTCGGCGTCTGAAAAATAAATTCCGGATCGGACGGATCCTGTTCAGATCCAACCAAGCCTCGCAACATGGTCAAATAGGCAAAGGAAGGAACAAAGACCAGATAGTTTCCGGTGCGAACACGGACGGCGGCTTTGATCATTGCGTAGATAGCGAAGAGCGTTTCCTGTCGCTTTTGGTACCGTGTGGAAAGGCTGCTGCACACAAGGACCAGCAGATTTTTCGATGGGAAAGGTGACTCCAGCTGAAGTGTTTGATGACGCTCCCAGTTGTGAATGCCGCTTAACAGGCCGGCATAATAGTCGATGGGCGACAGCGTAGCGGAAAAGAAAATCGCCGAGTGCTTGTCATGATACGTCGCCGCCAGCTTTTCGGCCGCATCAAGACAAAGCAAGCGCAGAACAGGTTGTCCTGCGGTCAGGTTGGCCACGGTCACATAAGCTTGGTCATGAAATTCCTCGGCCACCCGGCAAAAAAACAAAGCTTGAAAATAAAAATCAAGCAGAGGTCGTCGATCGGGCAACTCGGGGTTTTGTTCCAAAAAATAGCGACAAATTGCAGCAAAACGACCGAGCAGAGATATCAGGTGCGTTGGTTTTTCCCGAAAGGCTCGAAAGCCCTCGGCGACCATGATTGAATCTGGGGACAAGGTTTGCTCCAATTCATTGATTCCCGGCCGGTTGCCGGCTAAGATGTCGGACAGACGCAGCATATAGGAATCAATCGCTGTCAAGGATTGTTCTAAAGCCGGAAATATGGATTGAATGATGTTTTTAGCTTTACGCGCTGTCTGTTGTTCAATGGCGGCACTGTACATCTCCCGGGAACGGGCGGGGAGATTATGGGCTTCATCAACCAGCAGCAAACGGGGATCGGCATCATCGCCGAAAAATCGTGACAAACGGACACGGGGATCAAACACATAGTTATAGTCGCAAATAATGAATTCACAATATAAAGCTATGTCAAGGGAAAGCTCAAAGGGACAGACGAGATGTTTGCGAGCGCAGGCGAGTATTTCGTCCCGGCCGATGCTTTCCAGCAGAAACAGTTCGCGAAGCGCGGCGGGTAGATGGTCATAATAGGCTGTGGCATAAGCACATTTTCGGTTGTCACAATAGATTTCAGGTTCCGGGCAGATCGTTTCCTTGGCATATAAGATAATGCTTTTCATTCGTAACCCGGCCCGGCGCAGATCGGCCAGCGTGGCGGCTGCCACCAAACGGGTGGATGTCATATTGGTCAGGTAAAAACAATGATCCATCCAATGATTGGCGATAATTTTTACTGCCGGATAAAGGGCCGCCACGGTTTTCCCGATCCCGGTAGGCGCCTGGACAAAGATCGATTCATGATTTCGCGCGGTCCCAACGACTTCACGCATAAATCGTTTTTGCCCCGCGCGCAACCCGGGATAAGGAAAGCGGGAAGACCGGCCGCTTCGGTCACGAATTTGTTTGCTTTTAATCAGATTGCCGGCAAATTCAACATAGGTTCGGCAGGTTTTTTGAAAAAACTCTTCGAGATCGGATCGGCTGATCGTACGGGCCTGTTCGGAATGTTCCTTGGTTTCCGACGACAAATAGGCAAGACCGATTCGAATCGTTTGGATCTCCGGGCGATCGGCCAGATAAAGCCAGGCATACAGCTTGACCTGCGCCCAATGGAGCGATTCTCCTTCTGAAGGCAAGTGATCGGTCGAACCGCTGAAGGACTTAGCTTCGATCAGATATGGACCGGTGGGCAACAATAAAAGGGCATCACAGCGTCCATGGATTTTTAAGCTGAGGCTGCCGGAAGTATAAATTGTATCGAGAGGCATCTCGGTTTGCACCGTGGCCTCGGGGTAACGATCCTGCAAGGTTCGGCCAAAACGCTGATGCAGACGAATACCGTCGGCCGAGGTGACGCCGCCGGAAGGCCAACCGCCGGTCAGCCCGCCTTGGCGGTGCACGGTTTCCGCCAGCATCCGAACCGCAATACGTAAGAACGGCTGACCAGATGCTTCTGTTTGATCCTTTGAATTTGTCATGAAAACAGTATATCAAAAGGATCAAATTCCATGCTACCTTTCTAGGACAGGATTGCGTCCAAAACAGGAAACACGACACAGCCGATAACGATATACAACAGGACGGTAAAGGTGGTATGTTTGATGATCTCCCTTTTGGTCAGGTCAGGGTTGCTGTACATCAGCGGACTGACGGCCGCGGCACCGAGCAATATAAAGCCGTAGCAGGCGGAGTAGATACAGACCATGGCCGCTACATTCATGTTGCAGCCTGCCGCCATGCAAATAGGTACGGAGATGGGAATCATCATCATGCAAATTCCCATGTTAGAGGCCAAATTGGTCAGCACACAGGCAACAATGATGATGAACGCATAGACAAAGAAAACGGACTTGCCGTCCATCACAGGCAGCAGGGTACGGGAGAAGAAACTCATGAAGCCGCATTCTTTTGAGGTCAACGCAGAGGACAGGCAGGTGGCGATACCTACCAACAGGATGGGACCCCAGACCATGCCGCTCATGACCTTGCCGAATTCCAGTATGGACTTGCCTTCGCGATTTTTCACCGCACAAAGGATGACCACCGCCAAGCCGAAAATACCGGGTAGAGACAGGGTATTGATGAGCTGGGCAAATAGGCCGTCGCCTTTCAGGTAGTTTGTGGCAATGGACAGCAGGATACTGACGATCAGAACCACGATGATGATGGTCTGATCTGTACTTAGGCGGTTATCCTCCTTGGCCAGCTCGTCAGAACGATAGTTGCGTACGGGAGTAAAATCAACTTTGAACAGAGGCCTCATGGTCAAAACCAAGATCACAAGCACTGCAATACCAAGGAAAAAGGTGGTCACAATGTACAGGCCGAAGTTGACGTTCGCTCCTTCAGCATTCTTGATGAAGGCGTTGCACAGAGCGAACTGCCAGCCCTTCAGGGGAATCACGAACTCACCTAGGCTGGTGGCCACCACCGAATAAATGGTCATGACCACAAAATAGGGATGGCGCATAGACGTGCCCATTTCCTCAGCCATTTTACGTAGAATCGTCCAGCAGATGAAAATCATGGCAAAGGCAAAGGTGACGGAGGAGATTAGGAAAAACGCAAAAAGGAATACAAAGGTGAACAAGTAGGGTTTACCCTCCCAAGCCTTGCGACTGATGATCCAGCGCGCCATTTTCACGTCGGCACCGGTGGCGGTTAGGGCAGAGGTCATGGCGGTCACGCAGATCATATTAAACACCATAAAACTGCCTAGGGAAGCCGTCACGGCACCGCTTACGGTGGTGTAGCCGGTGCAACCCAGAGCCACCACAGCCAGAATACTGGGCCAGATGGAGCCACCCACGGTGGACCAAAGAATCACGACGCCTACAAACACACCCAGAACGCCCATACCAACCGGTGTGATCTCAGGCGCAAAAGGCGGTATGAATTGTCCACAGAACATAAGAAGCACGCAAATCACAACAATAGCGTAATATCTCGCGGTTTTTTGCTGATTTATTTGTCCTTTTAATTGTTCAGCCATAGTCGGCACTCCTTTCATATTTTAGCGGTTTACTATTTTTGCAGTCCGAAGGGGATAGGTCTCCCTTATAATCAAAAGGCAAAGGATCCTCCATTTCCCACACGATCCAAAACCACTTTGGCAGCGGCAACATCTTGCGCCGAAAGACCGCAAGATTCAAAGAGGGTGATGGCTTCCGGATCGTCCGTTGTCCTGCCGATCCATGCTTCCCGGCCACATTGGCCTATTTCACCCAAGATCTGCTCCTTGGTGAACAGGCCGTTTTTCATGGGGATGAGTAAATCTCCCGCCGAAGCCATGGCGGTGTCCATACTGTCTACAAAGACCTTTGACCGTTCCAGTACAGATTCATCAATCTCTCGAAATATAGGTCCGCATGCTCCTATCGCATTGACATGGCAGCCGGGGGCAAGCCATTCGCCTTTAAGGATAGGCTCCCTAGCCTTGGATACGGTACAGACAATATCGGCACCGTCCACCGCCTCTTCGGTTTGGGTGAATCCTGTGATTTTACAGGCGGGGCACTGCTTGCGCAGTCGGGAACAGGCACGTTCCAATCGCTCCGAAGTACGGCTCCACAGCCGAATTTCTTTCACGTCACGAACCGCACAGATGGCCTCGGCATGAGCCATGGACTGAGTTCCGGATCCCAGCAGACACAGCACCCGTGCGTCCTTTCGAGCCAGACGGTCGGTTGCGGCGGCAGTAGCCGCCGCTGTTCTGGCGACTGTGATGTAATCGGCGGAAACAATGGCTTGCAGTTCGCCGCTGTCCACGCTAAACAAGAGGATTACGCTCTGGGCTGTGCCGGCAGCCGCTGTAGCAGGACCGGGGAACATAGCCACCTTGGCCACCTTGCAGCCGCAGATATTCTCATCCGGATGTGAGGATGCCATAATTGCCATAATATTCCCGTTCTCATGAAAGACGGAGTTTCTGGGCAGGACGCGAATGGTGCCGTTGGACACGCCGGTAAACACCTGATCCATCACAGGAATCAGCTCCGGAATGCTTATTGCTGCCCGGACAGCTTTATCTGAGATCAGTCTGGTCTTATTCATCGGGTTCCTCCGTATTCAGCAGATCAAGGGCAACCTGAACCATCAGTGCGCAGCCATAGGGCATGGCATTTTCGTCCACAACAAGCTTGGGGTTATGACCAGGATAGCTGCCGCCTACGCCGACTGTAAGGAAACAGGCCTTGCCATGCTTGGAATAAGCACCGAAGTCCTCTGCACCGGTGATACCACGGACGATCACCAGTTTCTTGGGATCACCGGTGACTTTTTCCGCTGCTTTAAAGGCGACAGAGGTCACCCAGTCGTGATTGATTACAGGGGGAATGTTCTGTCCCCACTCGATCTCGGCGGTGGATCCGTGAGCCTGTGCAATTCCGCTGGCGATTTTGATCATTTGGCTCTTGATCAGCTCCCGTATTTCCTCACTCTGATAGCGGAGCGTGCCCTCCATTTGGGCCTGACCGGAGATAATGTTGCTTCGGGTTCCGGAGTGGAAGGTTCCAATGGAGACCACCGCGGTGTCCAGAGGGTTTACTCGGCGGGAGACAATGGTCTGAAGAGCCAGGACAATCTCACTGGCCACTACCGTGGCGTCCACACCACCCATCAAGTGGGGCATGCCCGCATGGTGGGCGGCACCGCTGACGGTGAGTTTAAAGGTTTCGGCGCCGGCCATCTGGGGACCGGTTCTGCCGGAAATGGTGCCTACCTCGGTAAATTCCTTGATGTGCAGGCCGAAGAAGTAATCTACGCCGTCGGCAGCTCCTTGCTTTATAATAGTTTCAGCACCATTTCCTTCCTCCTCAGC
>JAAYNF010000108.1 GCA_012520975.1 Clostridiaceae bacterium
AGAAGCACAAGGAGGAACCATTATGGCAACCACACAAAAAATCAGGATTCGTCTGAAGGCATTCGACCATAACATCCTCGACGAGAGTGCCGGGAGAATCGTCGATACAGCCAAGCGCACCGGCGCGAGCATTTCCGGTCCGATTCCCCTTCCCACCGAAAAGGAAATCATCACCATTCTTCGCTCGCCGCACAAACATAAAGATGCGCGGGAACAATTTGAGATTCGCACCCACAAGCGGCTGATCGATATCCTTGCACCCAATCAGCGAACCGTCGAATCCCTGATGAAACTGGAGATGCCGGCCGGCGTCAACATTGAGATTAAGTTGTAAGGTTGCTGCGGCGGCTGTACGATTTCCGCTGGAGCCGCGTGGTCATGTTCACCATTAACAGCATGGGTGAACCAATAACCCGGGAGGTAAACAAATCATGTCAAAATTCATGCTCGGCAAAAAAGCTGGTATGACACAACTGTTCGATGAGAACGGTATCGCGATTCCCGCAACGGTCATCGATTGCGGTCCGGTCGTGGTTATTCAGAATAAAAAGCCGGAAACCGACGGATATAAGGCCGTCAAGGTTGCTTACGGCGCTATGGCCGCCCGCAAGGTCAACAAGCCGGATCAAGGGCAGTTTGCCAAGGCCGGTGTTGAGCCGCGAAAGGTTGTTCGCGAATTCAAATCGGAGGATGACTTTGAGCTGGGACAGGAGATTCTTGTGTCCGATATGTTTCAGATCGGCGACCGTGTCGATGTCAGCGGCGTCTCAAAAGGCAAGGGTTTTGCCAGCACCATCAAGCGCTATGGCCAGAAAGGCGGCATGAAGACACACGGCTCCATGTACCATCGTCGTCTTGGATCTATGGGATCCACCAGCACCCCCGGCCGTGTCTTCAAAGGCAAGAAAATGCCCGGCCACATGGGCGCTGAGCGCGTTACGATCCAAAACCTGGATGTCGTCATGGTCGACGGAGAACGTAATATTCTCGTTGTCCGGGGCGCCGTGCCGGGACCCAAAGGCGGTGTCGTTGAAGTGCGCACAACCGTCAAGTCCAGGTAACAGGGCGTAAAGGAGGATCATAGAAATGGCAAAAGTAGATGTTTACAATATGGAAGGCGCCGTAACGGGCAGCATCGAACTGTCCGACGCCATCTTCGGAATAGAGCCGAATCAGGACGTCATGCACCGGGCTGTTCTCAACCAACTGGCCAATCGTCGGCAAGGAACCCATTCCACCAAAACCCGCAGCCAAGTCCGCGGTGGCGGCAGAAAGCCGTACCGTCAGAAGGGAACCGGACGAGCCCGCCAGGGGTCATCGCGTTCCGCCCTGCATGTCGGCGGCGGCGTTGTTTTCGGACCAAAGCCTCGTAATTATCGCTATACCCTGCCCAAGAAAGTGCGCCGGCTGGCGATGAAATCAGCGCTGTCAACCAAGGCGGCTGCCGGCAAAATTATTGTTCTTGAATCCTTGGAGCTGCCGGAAATCAAAACCGCCCGCATGGTCCAGATTCTGACCAACCTGAACGCCGGCCCATCGGTTTTGCTGGTTACCGAAAGTCGCGACGAAAAAGTTGAAAAGTCCACCCGCAACATTGTCGGAGTCAAGACCTCCTTGGTCAACACCCTCAATGTTTTTGACATTCTCAAGTTCGACAGATTTGTCGTAACCAAGGAAGCGGTCATGAAAGTCCAGGAGGTGTATGTCTAATGAAATCGCCGTATGATATTATCATCCGACCGGTAATAACCGAAAAAAGCACCGGTGATGCCGCCGACGGAAGATACACCTTTGTCGTGGCTCCGACCGCGACCAAGACCGAAGTGCGTCGAGCTTGCGAAGAACTGTTTGGTGTCAAGGTTCTCAGAGTCAACACCATAAACTACCAAGGAAAGAAAAAGCGTCAGGGTGTTCACCAAGGCATGACACCGTCGTGGAAAAAAGCCGTGGTCACCATTGATACCGATCCTCAGGCCGAAACTTATCTGAGCAAGGGCGGTAAAGTCAACCAGACCTCACGTAAGTACAAGACCGCAATCGAGGAATTCGGGTTCGGCCAGTAAGCCGGGCGATCAAGTGAAGGAGTGAAAGAAGATGGCAGTCAAAAGCTTTAATCCGACCTCTCCGGCCAGACGGCAGATGACCGTGGCGGATTTCTCTGAAATTTCCACCAAAGCCCCCGAGAAAAACCTGCTGGTTAAGAGGAAAAGACACAGCGGCCGCAACGCCAACGGCCGAATCACCGTTCGTCATCGCGGCGGCGGCAATCGCCGGAAAATCCGCATCATTGACTGGAAGCGCAAAAAAGACGGCATGCCGGCTAAAGTTGTGGCGATCGAATATGATCCGAACCGCACCGCGCATATTGCCCTGATCCAATACTTGGATGGCCAGAGAGCCTATATCTTGGCACCGGACGGCCTCAAGGCAGGCATGGTTGTCGAAAGCGGACCCGAGGCCGATATCATCATCGGCAATTGCCTGCCTATTGAAAATATTCCCGTCGGTACGGTGATTCATAACATCGAGATGAAACCCGGCAAAGGCGCCCAGCTGGTTCGCACCGCCGGTGCCGGCGCCCAGCTGATGGCCAAAGAAGGCGCTTATGCCCAGATCCGTCTGCCGTCCGGCGAAGTGCGAATGATTCCGGTTCTGTGCCGCGCTACGATTGGCAGTGTGGGCAACAGTGAGCATGAAAACATCAAGATCGGCAAAGCCGGCCGCCGGCGCCATATGGGTATTCGCCCGGGAGTCCGCGGCGTGGTGATGAACCCGGTCGACCACCCCCATGGAGGCGGTGAAGGCAAGGCGCCGATCGGCAGGCCCGGTCCGGTTACCCCTTGGGGCGTCCCGACACTTGGCAAGAAAACCCGCAAACGCAAGAAGCCTTCCGACAAATTTATTGTCAAGAGAAGGAACAAGAAGTAATCGAATGGAGGCTTGCGGATAATGAGTAGATCAGTAAAAAAAGGATTCTTCGTTCAAGAGGCCTTGATGAAAAAAATCGAAGCCATGAACGCCAAGAACGAGAAGAGAGTTATCAGAACCTGGTCCCGTGCTTCCACCATCTTTCCGGAAATGGTCGGCCATACGATCGCTGTCCACGATGGGCGAAAACATGTGCCGGTTTATATAACAGAAGAAATGGTCGGCCACAAGCTGGGTGAGTTCGCTCCTACCAGAACCTACAGAGGCCATGCCGGGTCAGAGAGATCCTCTCGTGCCCGATAAGACGGCCAAGGAACAGAAGGGAGGAACGAAAAATGGAAAGAAAGGTCATGAGCAAAGAATATCTGCTGGAAAATCGTGAAGAGATTCTGGCCAGATATGCCAAGCCTGTCAGAAAATCCCGAAAACCGGTTCTTTTAACCAAAAAAGAAAAGAAGGTGCTGGGAGTCGGCAGGAATGAAGGCCGCGCGGTCGCGAAATATGTCCGTGTTGCCCCTCGCAAGGTTAATGTCGTTGTCGACCTGATCAAGGGCAAACCGATTGACGAGGCCTATGCCATTCTGAAGTACACGCCCAAAGCAGCCTCACCGATTCTCGAGAAATTGCTGAAATCGGCCGAAGCCAATGCCGTTAATAATAACAATCTGTCGCGGGATGCCTTGTACGTCGCCGATTGCTATGCAAACCAAGGACCGGTGCTCAAGCGCATTATCCCTAGGGCCCGCGGCAGCGCGTCGAGAATCTACAAGAGGACCAGCCACATCACGGTCGTCCTCAAAGAAAAGAATTAAGGAGGGCGATGTCATGGGCCAAAAGGTACATCCTCACGGGCTGCGCGTCGGCGTGATCAAGGATTGGGATACACGTTGGTACGCCGATAAAAAAGATTTTAGCAAATACCTCATCGAGGATAAAAAAATTCGTGACTTTGTCAAAACCGAATGTTTCAAAGCCGGTGTTTCCCGCATCGAAATTGAGCGCAAAGGCGATGACAAGATCCTGGTGGCAATTACAACCGGTAAGCCGGGCATCATCATAGGCCGCCAGGGCTCCGGCATCGAAGACCTCAAGAAAAAGCTGAATGCCAAATTCGGCCGCAGCTTTTTCATCAATGTCAATGAAGTTAAATCGATCGATACCGAAGCTCAGCTCGTGGCTGAAAATATTGCCAGGCAGCTTGAGGAGCGCGTCTCCTTTCGCCGGGCTCTGAAACAGGCGATGAACCGAGCCATGAAAATGGGTGCCAAGGGCATTAAAACCATGGTCAGCGGTCGCCTCGGCGGCGCTGAAATCGCCCGTGTCGAACACTATCATGAGGGAACCATCCCGTTGCAGACGCTGCGCGCGGATATTGATTATGGCTTTGCCGAGGCCAAGACCACCTACGGTCGAATCGGCGTCAAGGTTTGGATCTACAAGGGTGAAATCTACCCGGCTCCTCGCAAAACTCAAAATACGGAAGGAGGCGAAATCTGATGCTGCTGCCTAAACGCGTTAAATACAGAAGACAACACCGGGGCAGAATGACCGGAAAGGCCAGACGCGGCAACGTTGTTGTCTACGGCGAATATGGCTTGCAGGCCATCGAACCCAGCTGGGTCACCAGCAATCAAATTGAAGCCGCCCGTATTGCCATCAATCGTTTTATCAGACGTGGCGGCCAGGTTTGGATCAAAATTTTTCCGGACAAACCTGTTTCTTCAAAACCTGCCGAGACCCGAATGGGTTCAGGCAAGGGATCTCCGGAATATTGGGTGGCTGTGGTTAAGCCCGGTCGGGTTCTCTTTGAGATCGCCGGTGTGTCCGAAGCCGATGCCCGGGAGGCCCTAAGGCTCGCATCCCACAAATTGCCCTGCAAAACCAAGTTCATTGCCCGTGAGAAAGAAGGTGACGTGCATGAAGAAGCTTGAGAAGGCCGAAATTCGTAAAAAGACGATTGCTGAACTCAACGCTGAACTGGTTGAATTGAAAGAAGAATTGTTTAAACTACGCTTTCAGCACGCCACCAACCAGCTCGAGAACCCACAGAGATTGGTCAGTTGCCGGCGAAACATTGCCCGGGTCAAAACCATTCTGCGTGAGCGCGAGCTCCAGGGCATTCAAGAGTGAAGGAGGAACATGCCATGAGTGTTGACAGGAATTTGAGAAAAACACGTGTCGGTCTGGTCAGCAGCGACAAAATGGACAAGACGATCGTGGTGGCTGTCACGGCGCATGTCCGTCATCCGCTTTATAAGAAGATTATCAAG
>JAAYNF010000012.1 GCA_012520975.1 Clostridiaceae bacterium
CGTCCTCCCTCACAAGTTCCTCTATCGGAACCTCCATCACCTTCGCTATCAACCTCAGATCACTCAAGCTGTCCCAGTCGCCGCGCTCGATCTTGCTTATCTTTGACTGGCTGAAGCCTATCATTGCTCCAAGCTGTTCTTGGGACAATCCGCGCTTTCGTCGTAACGTTCGGATTTTATCTCCGATCAACTGCATCACCTCCGTTGTTCCTCCGAGTCGGCATTATTATTTTACAACCTCGCCGACCCGGAGGTCTATAGCTTATTTGGAATATAATCAGCGCACTTTTCATCGCTGGTTTTGGGTAATCCAGTACCGAAGGAAACACCCAAAGAAGGTGCCACCCCGTAAAGCTCCTGGTAGCAGAGGGGACACAGTTGGCCAGAACCTTCGACATAGTAACGACGGAGCGTGATAGGAGTGTTGAGATAATAGGGTGTTGGTTTATTACAGCGGATGCAGAGTTCTTTCATATCTTTTTTAGCTGTTAACCAGCCGACCTTGCCACTTGAAGGAGTTTCTGCACATCCTCATCAAGATTCAGATGATGCATTTTCCTATGGCAATTTGGACAAAGTGCGACAACATTGTCTATAGAGTCATCTCCACCCTCATCCAACCAGATGACATGATGCGCTTCAAGGTACGGCCTACCATTCCTATCTACAAATGGGGCTGGCTGATCACAAAGTTGACAGACACCATGCGCTCTTCTCTTTGCATACTCTTTTACGTATTGATCTCTTACAAAAGACCCAGAGGAACTCGAACGATACCTACCAGGCGCAGAATGCCGGATTGCCTTTTGTCGCAGTTCCCTCTCAGATAGGTTCGGATCAAACTCTTCCTGAGATGCGTCATAGTAAATGATTATCATGCAATCCCCATTTGGTCTGAAACGATATGCATCATCAAGGAATTGCATCTTTATAGAATCAGGATACTGGAATTCTCGAACCATTTCGAGAAATGCCGCTACTATCTCTTCTTCTTCGCCATAAGGCATCGCAGAACATATTACGCCTCCATTGCTCTGCCTCCACATCGCCCCATGATCCAAGAGCGGCGTGTAATACTTCCTAAATGCTTCGGAATGCTCATCGGTTTCGCTCCACCATGTATCCTGTCTATAATGAGCCCTGGCTGATGACCCCTCCATGAGGAGCCTGAGGAAATAGCCTGCGCTGATTAATTGTGGCTCTCCCCAATGAGTACCGACAAGATTGAAATCATCTACGAAATGATAGAATTTCGCTTCTTCCCTCACATAATAATCAAAGTCCTCATGCGAACCAGCATGAGTTTTTGGAATTCGATCAAAATCCATGAGGCTTCTCCTGTTTTTCTATGAACCCTTGGCCCCTTATCATGCTTCAGTCTCTCACAAGGTCTTGATAAGTTCTCAAGGCCAGAGAACTCTGGTCCGATCCCCTACCATCCGCTGGTCTCTCACAATTGGATATAGCTTCGCCATCCGGGACTTCCACCCAGTCAACACTTTTTTTCTATTCCAGGCTGCTGTTCGCCTGGTTCGCGCCTTTGGCACTTTATATATCCCTCGTCTTATCTGTGGCGCAACCCACGACCTCCAGATGGTGGCGAGATCATACCTTCCCCGCTCATTACGACCATCGGCTCGATAATGTTTGGGTCAGGTGTTTTAATGGTCGGTTGGAAAAACCGCCGCTGGCAGGATAGAAACCACGTCCTCTATCCCGCAATCCAGAGCATCACAAATCTTGACGATAACATCGAGACTGACGATTTCATTCTTCCCCATCTTGGCAATGGTACTCCTGGCGATGCCCGCTTTTTCAGCCAATTCCGTCTTGTTCATTTTCACGTCAATCAGCTTTTTCCAAAGCGGATCGTAAGATACTGTTCTCAATACACACATCCTCCAGAAGACATTATACGGGATAAATGTAGTTGTTGTCAATCAAAATGTTTGAGATGTCAGACGTAATGGAGGAGAGGACAGTCGCGAGTCGAACTCTACTTGTACACATTGATTGCCAGGAATGTCACCGGAAAGTCGTATCCATCTCGGCTTAATATGCAGTCACAGACTCTCGTTGAGGCATTGGGATGAACCTTCTCTCCGATTGCCCGCTTACACTCTATCTCGAAACTATACTGCTTCAGATGGATAAGTAGCCTACGCCAAAAGTCACCGAAATCGGACGATCCGGCATAGAAGAGAAGAAATGTTGGTGTACCGAGCGCATTGTAGTTTGTGACCGCTTTATCGATATGCTCTTTAATGGTCCCTGTATCTACACTTGTCAGTCTGAGGGCTTCGATAATGGCAACTTCTCTATTGCCTTTTCTCATCAGCAAGTCAACAGAACCTGCGTCTTTCCCAGATACCGATATTCCGTGTCTGCTTTGATCAAGAACTTGCTCGTATCCCTTTGCTTTTAGCAGATCTCTGAAATAATCATTAATACTGTTTTCTCGTGTATTCTGATTATACAGAGCATTATTACACACAATCTGTGAAGAAAAAACTAAGTCATTAAGCACAGCCCTTGCCGTAGCCAAATCAGCATTGAGTCTTTCTTCGTTGCTGGCATACTGCTGTCCACCAATCATTGAAATAGCTGCTGCTCGAAGATCCTGCGAGAACTTTTCAAACGGGTCGGAATCTATATCTCCAATTTCAATCTTCGATTGAATGCGAGTATCTCTTTCATCCAATAAAGCAAGAAGCACTTTCCCAACATTTTCGTCTGATTCGATCTCGACGAATCTGCGTAACTTCTTAGCTTTTGAGGGATACCACCCGTTTTCATACTCCCCGTCATAGACATCAATGCCGGTTGCCTTAATGATGAGATTCCGGAAGGACTGATTACTGTGGTTATTCACATAGCCACCTTGCATTTTAAAGACATCTTCCATTTTTGCCTGGTTCATTTTCGACAGTGATGACATAATCACCCCTCCCTTCGTATCAATTCGCCGCCAGCCATGTCTTCACTTCGGTACTGCTTGCATGCCACGCTGTTATAATTCTGGTCTCCGTCTCATCAGTGATCACCACTATAATTCCAGCTGGACTCAGACCGATATGCTTGTATCGTTCTTCGCCACCAACATACTGAGAACTGACAACCGAATCATTGCGGGTGATGACTTGTATAGGATTCAACGGTTCTCGTTCTCTTTATCATCAACTGCAGACGTAGCCAAGTTCAGCGCTCCTGAAGTTGAACGGATTTTTCGCAATCAATAAGATTCGTGGAAAAATCTTAAGTTGGCGTGTCAACTTTTTCAATCATCCCGTGCCATGGAAGAAACGTAGTTCTTCACCGCAGGCTTATATGAGCAATACTTTCCACTGATATACTCGTTGAGAATGTGATTGATATCCGCTTCTGATAATCCGCTACACTTATGGTTCGGATAATGCAGCGTAAAGGTTCCATTTTCTTCCGTTACAGAAAGCCCGTTATTAGTGAGGAATTCGTTTTGAACATCCGTTAGCACAATCGGCACCTCCAACAGTAGTCAAATGATACAGTGATAGCTGCCAGACAGGTTGCTAGCAACTCAACTGTAGCGCCAGATATAAAATCGCCTTTCGTGTACTCGCTGAAATCCGCATCCATTTGAATGGAATTATGAGCGGCATCCGATTCTATTTTGAGCATATGCGTTTTTTTTCCCCCTGTGTGGTTGCCCACGCCACTCTATTTCTCTTCACGCTCTGGTTGCTTTCCTAAATCACGTTCATACATGCTTTCTAAAGACCCCGCCCCCCCGTAAAGCTCCTGGTAGCAGAAGGGACACAGTTGGCCGGAACCTTCGACAAAGTAACGTCTGAGCGTGATTGGGGTTTCGGGATGGTAGGGTGTCGGTTTATTACAGCGGATGCAGAGTTCTTTTTCCATCATTGATTACCTGAGATGCCGGATTACAGCTTCATATTACAGCCACTTCTCCGCCCACTCGAAGCTCTGATCCTTAAAGCTGGTATGCTTGCCATCCTTTTCGCTAGTCTTATACTCGATGTCCAGCTTCGGCCAATCAACAGCAATAGTTGGGTCATTCCAAGGAATACCACCTTCACCGCTCGGATCATAAACGTCTGTGCATTTATAGGTGAAGGTTGCCGAGTCAGAAAGGACGAGAAAACCGTGAGCAAAGCCCGCAGGAATATAGAACATCTGCTTTTTCTCGGAGTCTAGCTCAACACCAACCCATTTTCCGAAAGTCTCTGATCCAGGCCTCACATCAACAGCTACATCGTAGACTTTTCCGCTCGTCACCCTGACCA